>CAZUBP010000085.1:0-1805 GCA_964618605.1 uncultured Lachnospiraceae bacterium
GTAGAGCACTTGACTTTTAATCAAGTTGTCCGGGGTTCGAATCCCCGATGCCTCACTAAAAAGCTGATGTCGGAAACTTAGATAATAAGTTTCCGGCATTTTTTTATTGTCCGGTATCTATAAATTATCCAGTTTCCGTAAAATGGCAGCGTCGGGAGGGTATAATTTGTCGGCTGCAGAAAAACAAAATCGGACAACTTCTAACATAAAAGGGCTGCCACATATAGTAGAATACATATCTTTGGACAGGAAATGACATGAAAAATCTGCTTTCTGTGGCTGCTTTGTTTGTATTGATTCCTTTATTGCTGACGTTTGCCTTTTACAGGGGAGGAGGCATCTCCTGGAAGAAAGAGGAGACGAAGGAAATGCTGGTGCAGCTGTTATACAGGGAAGCTTTGGCGGACAGTGAACCGGAGGCGTTGAAGGCCCAGGCTATTTTACTGCGAAGCACATTGCAATTGTATACCGCTGAGGAATGGACAGAATTGTTAGCGGAAAGCGCTTCTCTGGAGCAAGAGAAGGATTTTATACAGAAGAAAGCTACATATGGGGAAGCTGTAGAGCAGACAGCATCCCTGGTTTTAACAAAGGAGGGCGAGGTTCAACGGGGCATCTATCATGAGATCAGTGCCGGATCCACCAGAGATGGGGCACAGTTTCCCGGTACAGTCTATGAAACATTGCAGGGGGTGGACAGCAGCTGGGACACCCAGGCGGAGAGCTACCGCCAGGTGATCTCCCTGTCAAAAGAGGATCTGCTCCATCGATTTTTCTCGGGACAGGAGGAGGTACAGATACAGGTTGCCAAAAAGGATACAGCGGGATATGCCACTCTTGTGCAATGGGGAGATACCTGGTTAAGCGGTGAGGAGGTTCGGGAAAAGCTTTCCCTGCCCTCCTCCTGTTTTGCAGTGGAAGAGCAGGATGGGCAGTGGGTATTTACCTGCTATGGGGTAGGCCATGGATTGGGCATGAGTCTTTACGGTGCAAATGCTATGGCGAAGGAAGGGAAAAGCTACGAAGAAATTTTGCAGTATTATTTTCCTGGATATGATATTTCATCCATATAATGTATAAATTTCCGCTATCTGGAAATACTGTTTCTGAAAGCAATAGATAACGATTGAGGTGAACAGTATGAACAAAAACAAATTACTTCGGGTGACAATGGGAGGTATTCTTCTGGCCATGGGACTGGTGGCCGGAATTTCCGTATATCACACCACGCAGACAACGGAAGAAACCACAGGGGAGCTTACGGCACAGACAGACGGTATTGACAGAAAGATTTTATCCATGCCGGAGGAAACGGAAGATGCTCTTTCGGAGGAAGAAATCGATCAGCAGGAAACCGCAGAGGAAAATCTGGCAGAAACCGCAACGGAAGATGTCCAGGTTCAGACAGAGGATGCGCTGACAGATACAGAGGCAGAAACCCGGGAGGGAGAATCTGAGAAAAGCCAGGAGACAGCAACGGAGGCAGAAACTCAGGAGGAAGCAACTGAGAAAACCCAGGAAACAGCAGCGACAGTAAGTACCGGCTTTACAGAAAACAGCCAGCTTTCCTGGCCGGTGGAGGGTACGATCCTGCTGGATTACAGTATGGATAAAACCATCTATTTTCCTACTCTGAATGAGTACAAATGCAATCCGGCTATATTGCTGAAGGCCAAGACCGGTACAACAGTAGAGGCCGGTTACGCCGGAACGGTAAAAGATGTCTATACCAGCGAAGAGACGGGAAATACTGTTGCCATTGATATGGGAAATGGGTATGAGGCTGTTTACGGACAGCTGCAGAA
>CAZUBP010000085.1:1905-7366 GCA_964618605.1 uncultured Lachnospiraceae bacterium
GCCTTTACGCTGAGACTCAGCTTGCCGTCTTTGATGGCAATAACTTTAACCTTTACGGTGTCCCCTACAGACAGTACGTCTGCCGGTGTCTTGATACGCTTTTCGCTGATCTGAGATACGTGAAGGAGACCGGAAATACCGTCACCGAGATCGATAAAAGCACCGTAGGGCTTAATCGTTTCAACTGTACCCTCGGTAACAAGACCTACCTGTACGGCAGCCATCTTGCTTTGGCGCTCTTTCTTTGCGGCTTCACGAAGAAGTTCCTTGGCTGACAATACGAGACGTTTTTCCTCCGGCACCACATCCAGGATCTGCACCTTCAGATCCTTTTTCAGAAAATCTTCCAGATTTTCCACATAGCTCAGGGACAGCTTGGATGCAGGGATAAATCCCCGGATACCATCCACTATGGCAATGACGCCTCCCTTAACAACGCCGGATACGGTAACATCCAGTACCGCATTGTCCTCCTGCAGCTGCAGCAGGTGATCCCACACACCCTGTTCCTCTTCAGAGACCTGTTCAAGCTTACGACTTCTCTGCTCTGCTTCTTTCAGGGAGGCATCGATTTCCTGCTCCAGATCCTGCATGGTTAAATTCTCTTCGCTCATGTACATTCCTCCGATCCCCCGATATTTACCGGGACTATTGTGTTTATATTACCATAAATATCAGAAGAATATAAGAGAAATCCGGAAATATGCAAAATATTGTTCAAAAAAACGTGAAAACCTAACTATTTTCTGCAAAAAGAGAAATTATGGGGCGAAATTGACCCTGTAACTAAAAGATGGTATGATAAATAAAATTTATACGAACCTGAAAGCTGGCAGGAAATTTTCCGGGAGGGAAAACACATGCGCAAAAAGAACAGAGTTTATATTCTGGGACATAAGAATCCGGACACAGATTCCATCTGTTCGGCAATAGCCCTGGCATATTTGAAAAATCATTCGGAAAAAGGTGACTTTGTGGCAAAACGGGCGGGTCAGATGAATGAAGAGACGGAATATGTATTGAAGTATTTCGGTATGGCGGCACCGTCCTATCTTCCTGACGTGGGAACCCAGGTGAAGGATATGGAGATTCGTCCCCTTCCCGGCGTTTCCAAGGAAATATCCGTAAGGAAGGCCTGGGATCTGATGCAGGAGCTCCATGCAGTTACCCTTCCCCTGACAGATGAGGAACAGCATTTGGAGGGTATTATCACGGTGGGTGATATTACCAACAGCATGATGAACCAGAATCCCCGGGCGTTATCCGAGGCGGGAACTCCCTTTGGCCATATTGCGGATACCCTGGACGGCACTGTCGTAGTGGGAGACAGAGAGACCCGATATACAGCAGGAAAAATATTTATAGGTGCAGCCAACCCGGATCTGGTGAAACGGTATATTGAGCCGGGAGATCTGATCATTCTGGGAAACCGGGCGGAGGATCATCTCTGTGCCGTGGAAATGCACGCCAGCTGTATCGTTGTGGGACTGAATGCGGAGATTTCCCCGGTCATACTGAAGTATGCCCAGGAAATGAACTGCGGAATTATCCGCTCTCCCTATGATACCTTTACCATTGCCCGAATGATCACCCAGAGTATTCCGGCAAGAGCCCTGATGACGGCGGAAAATCTGGTGACCTTTAATCTGTTGGATTTTACAGACAGGATCCGTGTTGTTATGGGCCAGACGAGAGTGCGGGATTTTCCGGTACTGGATCAGAACAATCACTATGTAGGTACGATTTCCCGGCGAAATCTGTTGAATATTCAGAAAAAGAAGGTCATCCTGGTGGATCACAATGAGCTGTCCCAGGCGGTGGACAATATTAATGAGGCGGAGATCCTGGAGATCGTGGATCACCACCGCATCGGCACACTGGAAACGGTGCAGCCTATATTGTTCAGAAATCAGCCGGTGGGCTGTACAGCCACCATTATTCGTCAGATGTACAGGGAAAAGCAGGTGGAGATCCCGGCCAACATCGCCGGTATTTTGTGCGCTGCCATTCTTTCCGATACGTTAATGTTCAGGTCACCTACCTGTACACAGTTGGATGAAAGCACGGCCCGAGAGCTGGCAGAGCTGGCGGGTATTCAGATCGAGACCTTTGCGACAGATATGTTCCGGGCAGGAAGCAACCTGAAGGACAAGACGCCGGAGGAGATCTTTTATCAGGATTTCAAGAAATTTGTGGCAGGAGATATTGTTTTCGGCGTGGGGCAGATCAGTTCCATGGCAGCAGACGAGCTGCATGAGATCCGGGAACGATTGCTGCCTTATATGGAGCAGGAATGCGGCAAGCACGGCATCCAGATGGTTTTCTTTATGCTGACCAATATTCTGGAGGAGACCACAGAGCTGCTTTTCTGCGGAAAAGGCGCCGGGGAGCTGGCGGAAAAAGCTTTCCATGTAAAGGCGGAGGACAACAGCGTCATATTAAAGCTGGTGGTATCCCGCAAGAAACAGCTGATTCCTGCTATGATGCGGGAGCTGCAGGAGCAGTAGTATAAAAGGAAATAAAAGAGGAGAAGCTATGGCTAAACAGATATGGAAACCGGGAAATATGTTGTATCCCCTGCCGGTGGTAATGGTAACGGTGCGGGATGCCAAAGGACAGGATAATATTATTACTGTGGCCTGGGCGGGAACGGTGTGTACCAATCCGCCTATGCTGTCTATCTCTGTGCGCCCGGAGCGGTATTCCCACAAGGCGCTGACGGAGACCAGAGAATTCGTGGTGAATCTGACTACGGAGGCCCTGGTGAAGGCTACGGATTATTGCGGCGTGAAATCGGGAAGAGACGTGGATAAATTTGCAGCCACGGGACTGACCCCCATACCGGCAGAAAAGGTAAGGGTAGCCATGATTGAAGAGTCTCCCGTCAATATTGAATGCAAAGTGAAGGAAATCCGTCATCTTGGCTCCCACGATATGTTTCTGGCAGAGGTGGTGGCGGTACACGCCGATGAGGCCTATATGAACGCCAGGGGGAAATTCGAGCTTTCCAAGGCCCGTCCCATCGTGTATTCTCACGGGGAATATTACAGTCTGGGGAAATGCTGCGGCACATTTGGCTACAGCGTGAAGCAGAAAAAACGGCGTTGAAATGTGGATTTATGTGGGATATGTTGGCTTTTCCCCCGAGAACGGGGAAAATCGGGCGGAAATGTTAAATATCCCGTGAAACATTGAAAAACAATGCTGTTTGTGCTACAATACGGTAGCTGGGAGTATGCAAAAAGCGTATTTTTACGAAGCCGGGGGAGAGAAGGCTTTGTAAAAAGAAAAATACTTAAGGGGCAGTCATAGATATTTTGTGAGGCCTGCTAAAGGGCCTACACGGTATATATTTATTAGCAGCTCGGGAAAGAAGAGAAAATCTAAACCAGAGGAGCTTTTTTTTATGGAACAATATGTAATCAAGGGTGGAAATCCACTCGTTGGTGAAGTAGAAATCGGTGGAGCTAAAAACTCCGCATTAGCTATTTTGTCTGCAGCAATTATGACAGACGAAACAGTATATATAGACAATCTTCCGGATGTGCGGGACATTAATGTCCTTCTGGAGGCTATTCAGAAGATCGGTGCCGTTGTGGAGCGATTGGATCGCCATACGGTACGGATTAACGGATCCACCATCGGAGATATCAGTGTAGATTACGAATTTATCAAGAAAATCCGTGCTTCCTACTATCTGTTGGGAGCTTTATTGGGCAAATATAAGAGAGCAGAGGTTCCCCTTCCGGGAGGCTGCAATATCGGCAGCAGACCTATTGATCTGCATCTCAAGGGCTTCAGAGCACTGGGAGCCAGCGTAGATATTCGAGGCGGCTCTATCTGTGCAGACGCCAAGAACGGACTTACCGGCAAGCATATCTATCTGGATATGGTTTCTGTAGGTGCTACCATTAATATTATGATGGCGGCTTCCATGGCCAGCGGTTATACCATTCTGGAGAATGCTGCCAGAGAGCCTCACGTTGTAGATATTGCCAATTTCCTGAATTCCATGGGCGCCAATATCAAGGGTGCAGGTACGGATGTGATCCGTATTCGCGGTGTGGAGAAGCTTCATGCCACCCATTATTCTATTGTGCCGGATATGATCGAGGCCGGAACCTATATGATGGCAGCAGCAGCTACCAAGGGTGACGTGCTGATCAAGAATGTGATTCCCAAACATCTGGAGGCTACTACAGCTAAGCTGCAGGAGATGGGCTGCGAGGTACAGGAGTTTGATGATGCGGTTCGTGTAATCGCCAACAAACGACTGAGACGTACCCATATTAAGACCCTGCCGTATCCGGGATATCCCACAGATATGCAGCCCCAGATCGCCGTGGTTCTGGCTTTGGCCGAGGGAACCAGTGTGGTAACGGAGAGCATTTTCGAGAATCGTTTTAAATATGTGGACGAGCTGACCCGTATGGGCAGTGTGATCAAGGTGGAAGGCAACACCGCCATCATTGATGGTGTGGAAGGCTTTACCGGTGCCAGAGTCAGTGCGCCGGATCTCCGTGCGGGAGCGGCACTGGTGATTGCCGGTCTGGCAGCTAACGGCATTACCGTAGTAGACGATATCGTATATATCCAGCGAGGATATGAGGATTTTGAGCTGAAACTGGCCGGTCTCGGAGCAGAGATCGAAAAGGTATCCAGTGAGAAGGAAATCCAGAAATTCCGTCTGAGAGTCAGCTGAGAAAAAAGAAAATACAAAAAGCGCATTCCCTTTTGGGAATGCGCTTTCTTTCTGTAAAGATTATGCTTTGTAGCTCATCAGAGCCTCGGCCTTGTCCAGTTTCTCCCAGGGAAGATCCAGATCGTTTCTTCCGAAGTGACCGTAAGCTGCGGTCTGTTTGTAGATGGGACGGCGTAAATCCAGCATTTTGATAATGCCGGCGGGACGCAGGTCAAAGTTTTCACGGATAATATCTACCAGGCGATTGTTGGAAAGCTTTCCGGTGCCAAAGGTATCTACCATGATGGAGGTGGGCTGAGCCACACCAATAGCGTAGGACAGCTGGATCTCGCATTTGTCGGCAAGACCGGCAGCTACGATATTTTTGGCAACGTAACGGGCAGCATAGGCAGCGGAACGATCCACCTTGGTGCAGTCCTTACCGGAAAAAGCACCGCCGCCGTGACGGGAATAGCCACCGTAGGTATCTACGATGATCTTACGGCCGGTGAGACCGGAATCGCCGTTGGGGCCGCCGATAACGAAACGGCCGGTGGGATTGATAAAGAACTTGGTGTCTGCATCTACCATATCTGCAGGCAGAATGGGATCAAACACATATTTCTTAATGTCTGCGTGAATCTGCTCCTGGGTAACCTCCGGATCATGCTGGGTAGACAGAACTACAGCATCCAGACGGAAGGGCTTATCGTTCTCATCATATTCTACGGTAACCTGGGTCTTTCCATCGGGACGAAGATAGGGAAGGGTACCATCCTT
>CAZUBP010000086.1:0-7304 GCA_964618605.1 uncultured Lachnospiraceae bacterium
TGTATCTCCGGGAATAGCGATCATATCCAGACCTACGGAGCAAACACAGGTCATAGCTTCCAGCTTCTCCAGCGTAAGAGCACCGGCATTCACCGCATTGATCATGCCCTGATCCTCACTTACCGGAATAAAGGCACCGCTCAGGCCGCCTACATATGAGGAAGCCATTACGCCGCCCTTTTTCACCTGATCATTCAACAAGGCCAGAGCTGCTGTGGTACCGGGAGCTCCGGCGTGTTCCAGACCGATCTCTTCCAGAATATCCGCAACAGAATCACCGATAGCCGGTGTGGGCGCCAGAGAAAGATCAATGATGCCGAAGGGGATACCCAGACGGCGGGAAGCCTCCTGGGCTACCAGCTGACCCACACGGGTGATCTTGAAGGCTGTTTTCTTGATGGTTTCACAGAGAACCTCGAAGTTCTCCCCACGCACCTGTTAGGGCGTATTTTACAACGCCGGGGCCGCTGACACCTACGTTGATGATGGCGTCTGCCTCGGTAACACCGTGGAAGGCACCTGCCATAAAGGGGTTGTCATCCGGTGCATTGCAGAATACCACCAGCTTGGCACAGCCCAGGGAATCCTGTTCCTTGGTGGCCTCCGCTGTGGCCTTTACGATCTCTCCCATGAGACGGACAGCATCCATATTGATGCCGGTTTTGGTAGAGCCTACATTTACGGAACTGCACACACGATCGGTACAGGCCATAGCCTCAGGAATGGAGCGGATCAGCAGCTCATCAGCGGTCGTCATACCCTTGGATACCAGGGCGGAATAACCTCCCAGGAAATTGACTCCTACCTCTTTGGCTGCCTTGTCCAGGGTTTTCGCCAGCTTAACGAAATCCCCGGTGGATTTGCAGGCTGCACCTCCAACCAGCGCTGCCGGTGTGATGGAGATACGTTTATTGACAATGGGGATACCGTACTCAGCGGAAATATCCTCTCCTGTTTTTACCAGATCCTTAGCCAGGGTGGTAATCTTTGTATATACCTTGTCACATACCACATCAATATCACTGTCCACACAATCCAGCAGACTGATACCCATGGTGATGGTACGCACATCCAGATTTTCCTGGTCGATCATTTTATTCGTTTCGTGTACTTCAAAAATATTAATCATGGTGTCCTCCCGTTAAATACGATGCATGCTGGTAAAAATATCCTCCAGCTGACAACGGATGACGAGGCCCATGTCTTTTCCCACATCCTTCAGTTCCTCAGAGATCGTGGCCACCTCTTTTGTGGCGCCGCTGATATCGGTGATCATCATCATGTTAAAATAGCCATCAATGATGGTCTGGGAAATGTCCAGAATGTTTACCTGATTTTCAGCAAGATAGGTACAAACCTTTGCGATAATACCTACCGTGTCTTTTCCAACTACTGTGATAATTGCTTTTTTCATAAGTAACCTCCTGTGTATGTAAATTTTAAAATTCCACCGCATCTGATACCATGTCTCTGTGAGCCACCGCTATATGAAAATCTGCAGCACGGTAGGGATTATCTCCCATGGTGATCTCGCTGCACACGGTTTCATAGGCCAGCCGCTCATAATTGTTCTCATGGCTTAAATGTCCGAGAAAAATTCTCTCCATATGATCATGAAGCACCCGGCACAAAAGCTGACCGGCTGTTTCATTGGAAAGGTGCCCCCGATTGGAAGCGATCCTCTGTTTCAGATAGTAGGGATACCGTCCTACCTCCAGCATTCTGAGATCATGGTTGGATTCCAGAAGCAAGGCGTTCAGTCCCGACAGATTCTCCACAATATATTCATCGTAGTAGCCCATATCCGTGGCCACCGCCGCCTTCTTTCCCCCGCTCTCAAACCGATAGCCTACCGGCTCCGCAGCATCGTGGGAGATTCTAAAGGGATGAATGGTCATATCCCCGATACAGGTATCCCGATCCGCCTCGATCTCATGAAATATGCCCTGGGGGAGCTTGCCGATGGGCTGCGTTCGCTCAATCTCCTCTATAGTTCCCCTGGTGGCGTAAATGGGGATCTCAAACTTACGTGCCAGAACCCCCAGACCCTTGATGTGATCGTTGTGTTCATGGGTGACAAAGATGCCGTCCAGCTCCTCCATACGCCGATCCAGAGATTCCACTCCCTGTATCATGCGTTTACCGCTGATTCCCGCATCCACCAGAAAGGAGGTCTGCTCCGTGCCTACGAAGATACAGTTTCCGCTGCTTCCGCTGGCTATGCTGCACATTTTCATATTCTCTGCATCCTCTCTCTGATCTGTCTCTTGGTATCCTCCAGGCTGCCGCTGTTATCCACCGTATATGCTGCCCGGGCTCTGTACTGCGCTTCTGTCATCTGATTTCCTATGATTTCCTTTATTTTTTCCCTGGTGTAGCCTCTGCTTTCCTGCAGACGCATTTCTCTCACCTCAGTATCTGCATAAATATACCACACTTCATCGCAAAAGTCATCATAATGATCTTCCAGCAAAAGGGCCGCCTCCACAAAGCAGTAAGCCACGTCCTGACTGCGGGCTTTGCGGATACTTTCCAGAATATATTCCCGGATAGCCGGGTGCATGATACCGTTTTGGATCTCCAGCTCCCGGGGATCTGCAAATACAATAGCCGCCACTGCGGCCCGGTCAACAGTACCGTCAGCCTTAAGGATGCCCTTGCCGAAATGCTCTGTCATTTCATTGTAACAGGGCATTCCCGGCTCCATAAGAAGATGGCCTATGGAATCTGCCTTGAGGATCACGGCGCCGTATTCCTCCTGCAGAAAATCCATCACAGCGCTTTTGCCGCAGCCAACGCCACCGGTAATTCCAATTACTTTCATGTATATCTACTGTTCCTTATCTTATTTTGCTTCAAACCAGTTTTTTCCCGTATGCAGATCGATCACCAGCTCCACCGCCAGATCTGCTGCATGGGTCATTTCCTCTGTGAGAATCTTTCTCACTTCCTCCACTTCCCCTGCTGCCGTCTCGATCAGCAGCTCATCATGTACCTGGAGAAGCAGGCGGGAGGACAGGCCTTCCTTTCGCAGCCGTCGATCCACTCCCAGCATGGCGAACTTGATAATATCCGCCGCCGTACCCTGGATGGGAGAATTCATGGCTACCCGCTCGCCGAAGGAGCGCTGCATAAAGTTGGAGGATTTCAGCTCCGGTACCGGTCTGCGACGGCCAAAGAGCGTGGTGACATAGCCTTTTTCCTTGGCCTCCTCCACGGTATTGTCCAGAAAGGCCTTGATTCCCGGATAGGTTTCAAAGTACCGCTGGATGTAGCCTTCCGCTTCCTTACGGGTAATGCTTAAGCCCTGGCTCAGGCCAAAGGAGCTGATGCCATATACGATACCAAAGTTCACCGCCTTGGCGTTTCTTCTCTGCAGATCCGTCACCTGATCAAAGGGAACATGGAACACCTGGGAAGCGGTGATACGGTGAATATCGCTTTCTTCCCGATACGCCTCGATCAGGGCCTCATCTCCGGAAAAATGTGCCAGCACCCTAAGCTCGATCTGGGAATAGTCCGCATCCATAAAGACATATCCCTCTTTGGGCACAAATACCTTTCTCAGCAATCGTCCCAGTTCCGTACGAATGGGAATATTCTGCAGATTAGGCTCCGTACTGCTGATACGGCCGGTAGCCGTAATGGTCTGGTTAAAGGTGCTGTGGATCCGTCCGTCCCCGGCGATACAGGTCAAAAGGCCGTCCGCATAGGTGGATTTCAGCTTGGTAAGCTGACGGTATTCCAGAATATCCGATACCACAGGAGCCTCCGGTGCCAGCTTTTCCAGCACATCCGCCGCTGTGGAATACCCGGTCTTTGTCTTTTTCCCTCCGGGAAGCTGCATCTTTTCAAAGAGAATTACCCCCAGCTGTTTGGGAGAATTGATATTAAATTTCTCGCCGGCCTGCTGATAGATCTGCTGCTCCAGCTCGTCGATCCGCTGTTTCAGCATCTCACCGTAGGAGATCAGCTCCTCTCGCTCCACCAGAATGCCTTCCTGCTCCATGTGGTGCAGGGTGTACAACAGAGGCAGTTCCAGCTTTTCATACAGCTGAGCCATCCCCTGCTCCTCAAGAGCTTTCTGTAAAGGCTTAAAGGCCCTGCAGGCGGTGTACGCCTGACAGCAGGCCTGGGTAGAATAGGCCTGATGAAGCTTCTCCGGGGAAGCCTTCTTTTTATCGGCAAAGAGATCCTCCTTACCCGGCAGTGTCACGGAAAGATATTCTGCCGCTACTGCATCGTAGAGATACTCGGATTTCAGGGGATTTAACAGATAGGCCATGAGGGAAATATCCTGTATCTCCCCCCGTTCCTCAAATTCTACCTTCTGCAAAAGGCCTTTCACATCCATAGCACAGAAGCAGGGGCTTGTCTCTGCCAGCTCCTGTACCATAGTCAAAATCCCTTCCCGGGTAATAAAGCCTTCCTCCGGAATAAAAAAGGTACGTTCTTCCTCAATACAGAGAGCCAGTCCCGGAGCACTTTCTTCACAGCAGAGCGCCACACCTACGATGGAGGCCTGCTTTGCCTCCCCAAAAAGTGTCTGCACCTCTGTAAAATCCGTCACTTCCCGGAAATCATCTGTGACCTCCACCCGACGATTCTCCTCGGAAAACCGTCCCAGCAGATTGCGAAATTCCAGCCGTTTACACCATTCATAGGCCTCGGGAGTATAGAAATCCTCCACCTTCGCCTCTTCCAGAGAAAACTCTATGGGGCTGTCCGTGTTGATGGTAGCCAGAGTCTTGGACAGCTGTGCCATATCAAAATGCTCTTCAAAGGCTGTCCTGGCCTTGGCGGGCTTGATCTCCTCCCGGTGGGCATAGGCATTTTCAATATCGCCGTAAGCCACAATGAGTTTGGTGGCTGTTTTCTCTCCCACCCCGGGCAAACCGGGAATATTATCAGAGCTGTCTCCCATAAGGGCCTTCAGCTCAATGATCTGCTTCGGTGACACCTGGTAGGTTTCCTGCACCTGAGCGCTGTAGTAATCCTCGATCACTGTTTTGCCGCCTCTGGTTTTTGGGATACGGATCTTTACTTTGTCTGTAGCCAGCTGCAAAAGATCCCGGTCACCGGAGACAACCGTCACCTCCAGCCCCTGTTTCTCACAGCGTCCCGCAATCGTTCCCAGAATATCATCTGCCTCATAGCCCTCCTTGGACAGGGTGGGGATATGCATGGCCCGGAGCACTTCCTTGATCACCGGAACCTGTTCTCTGAGCTCCTGGGGCATGGCATGACGGGTTCCCTTGTAGGCCTCGTACATTTTGTGCCGAAAGGTCGGGGCATGAAGATCAAAAGCCACAGCAAAATACTGGGGCTTCTCCTCATCAAGAATTCGAAACATAATATTTAAAAATCCATACACAGCATTGGTATGAAGCCCTTCTGCATTTGTCAGATTGGGCACCCCGTAAAAAGCCCGGTTCAATATACTGTGTCCATCGATCATTACTATTTTTTCAGCCATAGCATCCTCCGACATATATCAACCTATCGTAAAATGGGTAAAACGCCATATCAGATCTTCAAGCTCCGTGGTCCACTGGGGCGCCTGAGCCGTCACCATAAGGATCAGCAGGGTTGCCGTCAGCAGGACCACCAGTACCTGGAGCACGATATAATATCGCTCTTCTCTTCGCACCCTTTTTCGGGCCTCCTCCAGGGTATGCTGAAGGCGAAGGGGAATATTGTACCCTTCCCCCTCGTTTTTTTCCAGATAATGAAGAGCCACCGCCACCGTATAATAGGTTTCCAGCTCCTCATAGCAGGAGGGGCAGGAATCTATATGGGCCAGAAAGGCCGCCATCTCCTTGGTGGACATCTTGTGTTTAACAAACCGATCCATATTTTTTATGGCGTCATCACATTTCATAGTTGTTCTCCGTTAATTTTTTCCGGTACTGCCGATACCGCCTCTATCCTCATGATCCAGACGGTCGACCTCCTCAAACACCAGCTCCGGCTGATGCTTTTCGATACGGAACTGACAGATTCTGTCGTTTTTGGCAATCCTGGTATCCCGCAGGGCATAGGCCGGCATATACCACCAGTCGTTGGGACCGCAGTAGCTTTCATCTACAATACCACAGTGATTCGTCTGGATAATACCGTAATTCTTATACGTAGAGCTTCTGGGGACAATGTGAGCCTCATAGCCTTTAGGCAGCTCCATAGCCACCCCCAGGGGAATCAGCTTGAATTCTCCTGCCTTTAATTCCACGTCCTCAGCGGCACGCAGATCGATCCAGTCCGATTTTCCATCTATATAGCGTAATTTTTCAATGGTTTCGTTCAGATATTGTATCTTAATCTTTTCCATAGTCTCCTCAACTTTCTTCATGCACATTTGGTTTTAGTATAGCATACCCTGTTTCAAAAGGAAAGCAAGGCCGGACAGACAGAGCAAAAAAGGATCCCCGAAGGGATCCCTTTCCTAATTACTTATTATTTTGCATCTGCGGGAACGTCCTTGATGGAGAAGCTGATTCTTCCCATCTTGTCCTTGCCCAGGCAGACTACCTTAACGATATCTCCCAGTGTCAGAACGTCCTCTACACGGTTGATTCTCTCCTTGCAGATCTTGGAGATGTGTACCATACCCTCTTTGCCCGGTGCGAACTCAAGGAAAGCACCGAACTCTTTGATGCTGACAACCTTACCTACGAAGATCTGTCCTGCCTCAAAATCTGTAGTGATGATACGGATATATTCAAGGGCCTTGTCCATCATAGCCTGATCTGTACCGCATACGGAAACAGCACCGTCATCTGTGATATCGATCTTAACGCCGGTCTGCTCGATAATAGCATTGATGGTCTTACCTCTCTGACCAACAACATCACCGATCTTCTGGGGATCGATCATGATCTGTACGATCTTGGGTGCATAAGCACTCAGCTGCTTACGGGGCTCGGAAATACAGGGCTCCATACAGGTGGTCATGATAAACTCTCTGGCCTCATGGGTACGGCGGATAGCCTCCTCCACGATAGGACGGGTCAGACCGTGGATCTTGATATCCATCTGGATAGCGGTAATACCTTTGCGGGTACCGGTTACCTTAAAGTCCATATCGCCGAAGAAATCTTCCAGACCCTGGATATCGGTAAGAACAACGTAATCGTCATCGCTGTCACCGGTTACCAGACCACAGGAAATACCGGCTACCATAGCCTTCAGGGGTACACCTGCTGCCATCAGGGACATACAGGAAGCACAGGTAGAAGCCATGGAAGTAGAACCGTTGGACTCAAAGGTCTCGGATACGGCACGGATTGCATACGGGAATTCTTCCT
>CAZUBP010000087.1:0-7148 GCA_964618605.1 uncultured Lachnospiraceae bacterium
CGGCTTTTTCTATCACACATTTCATAACCTATCTCCTTTTTTGTTTTATACCATACCTATACCCCATAGGGTATATATACAATATACATATGGGGGTATGGGTATGTCAACAGAAAAAATAAAAGAGCCGGAAAAATCCGACTCTCTGTGAATCCAGGTTATGACATATTGGCGAAACGCTCCACGGCTTTGGTGAATTTCTCAATAGTCTTGTCCGCATCCCCGTGTTCAATACCGTCTCTTACGCAATGCTTGATATGTCCCTCCAGCACCACCTGTCCGGCACGGTGGAGTGCGGATTTGGCGGCATTGATCTGGGAGAGGATATCCTCACAGGCTACATCCTCGTCGATCATTTTATCGATAGCCTGTACCTGTCCAACGATTTTTTTAAGTCTGCGGTGCAGATTTGCACTGTCTACACACTGTTTCATAGTATTCCCCCTATGTGAAAAAAATTCTTACGACTGAACAAAAAAGATCTTGTGCTGCTTGAAAAAGCGGATCACCATATCGTCCCACAGATGATCCAGAGCCTTGTCCAGAGAAAAATACCGCAGGGCCGTTCCTGTGGTACAGATCAGATTTTCACCGTCAAACTGACAGTTCAGATAGAGTCCCGCCACCTGTTCCGAATCCAGCTCCATACGATACTGCTCCAGCAGCTTCTGGGTGTTGGCCTTGCTCAGACGAAAGACAAAGCGAAAGTGGAGAGGCGTGCGTTTCCCCTTGATGATGGAGAAGCAGTAGCCCCGGATATCCTTCCAGGCAGCGAAGTCATCGGTGAGATGGGCATCATCAAAAAAAGCAGGATGGAGAGTGCCGTCAATAGTATGCTGAACAAAGGTGGTGATTTCTGCTTCTTTCAAAAGAAAAGTGTCGAAGGTATCCTTTAACAGAAGCATAGACATAAAGGATTTGACGTCCGGTATCTGAAGTGCAAGCATGGTGATGGGCTCCTTTCTGCTTAAATCTATCACAGCAGGCAAGGCAGTGTCAATTGAAATCCCGGGAGAAATGCGAAAGAGATTTTCGTGCAATCTGCTTTTTCGTAAAAGTGTTTTATACCTACAGAAAACTTGCAAAAAAATGTTGAAAATAAGACAAAAAAGGGGATTTGCGGAGAAAAACTGCAAGATTCGCTTGGTAAATGTGCAAAAATCATTGAA
This sequence comes from uncultured Lachnospiraceae bacterium, assembly GCA_964618605.1. Lineage (GTDB taxonomy): Bacteria > Bacillota > Clostridia > Lachnospirales > Lachnospiraceae > UBA11957. The sequence continues at coordinate 1,170 of CAZUBP010000087.1, forward strand.
ATGATTTCGTTGATATCGTATAATGACCAGAGCGAGGAGGACGATTTTATGAAAGATGAATGTATGAATGAGAACATGACGGGGAATCTGGATGAGGAGATCAACAATCTGGAACATGAGCTGACCTATCATCACAGCAGAATCAATCCGAATCTGTACATAGAATATGATGTAAAAAGGGGTCTGCGTGACTCCGCCGGTAAAGGTGTGCTCACCGGTCTGACAGAGATCTCAGATGTAAACGGATACCAGCTGATCAACGGACGCAGCATCCCTGCAGAGGGTACCCTGTATTATCAGGGCATTAATATACAGGATCTGGTAGCCGGTTTAAAGAAACGCAAATACGGCTTTGAGGAGACCATCTATCTGCTCCTTTTCGGCAAGCTTCCCACAAAGGAACAGCTGACCATGTTCCTGGATGTTATGTTCGATCTGCAGAATCTGAACGGCCGTTTCGTGCGGGACGTTGTTATGAAGGCGTCCAACGCCAATATTATGAATTCCATGCAGCGATGCATTCTTACTTTATACAGCTATGATGAGAATCCGGAGGATATTTCCGTGGAGAACGTACTGCGGCAGTCCCTGGAGATGCTGGGGAAAATGCCCATCATCGCCGTATATTCTTATCATGCCTACCGCCATTTCCGGCGAAATGAGACACTGCTGATCCGCAATCCTCAGAGGGGCTACTCCATTGCCGAGAATATCCTTCTGATGCTCAGAGCAGACGGCAAGTTTACAGAGCTGGAGGCCAAGGTTCTGGATATTGCCCTGATGCTCCATGCAGAGCACGGTGGTGGTAATAACTCTACCTTTACCAACCATGTGGTGACTTCCTCCGGTACGGATACCTATTCCGCTATTTCCGCTTCCATCGGTTCTCTGAAGGGACCGAGACACGGTGGTGCCAACCTGAAGGTACAGGAAATGTTTGAAAACATCATGGCCAACGTAAAGGATTGGACGGATGAGGCGGAGATCAGTGATTATCTCCAGAAGATCCTGAATAAAGAAGTCTTTGACAAGTCTGGTCTGATCTACGGTATGGGCCATGCGGTATATACCCTGTCAGATCCCCGTGAGGTGATTCTGAAGGACTATGCCCGTCAGCTGGCAGAGGAGAAGGGGGAGATGGAGAAATTCGCCCTGTACGAGACGGTAGAGCGTCTGGCAGGTCCCCTGATCATGAATCACCGTAAGATCTTCAAGAATGTCTGTGCCAACGTGGACTTCTACAGTGGCTTTGTATACACCATGCTGGGCATTCCCCAGGAGCTGTTTACCCCCATCTTTGCTATTTCCCGTATGGCAGGCTGGAGTGCTCATCGACTGGAGGAGCTGCTCAATGCAGGCAAGATCATTCGTCCGGCTTACAAATATGTGGGTACCCACAAGGAGTTTGTACCGGTGGATGGCCGGGAATAACAAAAGAATTACAGGCGCATGCCCCAAAAAGGGTGTGCGCTTTTTCTGTAATGTGCTATACTGAACTAAAGTGCGGTGTAGACATATAGGGACACCCAGTAAGAGACTGCCGGAGGTAGAGATATGGAATATCGAATCGTAATAGACAGTTGCGGTGATTTAACACAGGAGATGAAGGCGGATCCCCGTTTTGTTTCCGTTCCCCTGACCCTGGAGGTGGGGGATGAGCATATTATAGATGATGAGACCTTTGATCAGGCGTATTTCCTGAAACGGGTGGCGGAGAGTGAGACCTGTCCCCGTTCTGCCTGCCCTTCCCCGGATGCCTTTCTTCAGGCCTGCCAGGGAGCGGACAGAGTCTACATGATCACCCTGTCGGCAGAGCTCAGCGGCTCCTACAACAGCGCCCTTCTGGCGGCCAGGATGTATGAGGAGGAGAATCCCGGGAAACGCTGTCACGTCTTTAATTCCTGCAGCGCTTCCATCGGACAGACCCTGATCGGCCTCCGGGTACGGGAGCTGGAAGAGATGGGAGGCAGCTTTGAGGAAGTGGTGATAGGTACGGAAGCGTATATTGAGAGCCAGCATACCTATTTCGTTCTGGATAATCTGGAGACCCTTCGGAAAAACGGCCGTCTCAGCCGGATCAAGGCCTTTATGGCCTCGGCTCTGCGGATCAAGCCCGTTATGGGCTCCACCCCCGAGGGGGCTATCGTTCAGCTGGATCAGACCAGAGGCAGCACAAAAGCCCTGCGCCTGATGGTAAGCATTGCTGTCCGAGGGGTAAGACCCGGTTCCATCCGCCGGGCGGCGGTTTCCCACTGCAACTGTGAGGAGAGAGCCCTTCTGGTGGCGGAACAGCTAAAGCAGGAGCTGGCGATCCCGGAGGTACTGGTGGTGCCTGCAGCCGGTGTCACCTCCCTTTATGCCAACGATGGCGGCGTGGTGATGGTGCTGTAAGTTTGTATCTTTTGTGAAACTGTGGAAAAACCTTCACAGGAAAGACGAAAAGGTGTATACTGACCAGAGATTGAAAAACAAAAAAGAGGAGATTGGCAATGAGTCAGGAAAAGGTAGATCGTTATAAACAGCAAAAAGCGAATCGTGATAAGATCATGAAAAAGGAAAAGGTGGTTCGTCGTATTGAGTACGGACTGACCGGTATTGTTCTCTGTGCTATGGTAGCCTGGTGCGGCGTTTCCATATACCAGAAGGTAGAGGCTGCAAAATCTGAGGAAGTGACAGTATATCAGCTGGATACCTCCGCTATGGATCAGTATGCTGTAAATGTACAGGCAGCAGAGCAGTCCGAATAAGCTTAAAAAAGAGTAAATGAAAAAGGACATTGGCCGAGGGGTCAATGTCCTTTTAGTATTTCCACACCAGTAGCAGAAATTAGCATTTAACAACGTTTGCAGCCTGCATGCCACGAGCGCCTTCTGTTAAATCATAAGTTACAGCCTGGCCTTCTTCAAGAGATTTGAAACCTTCAGCCACGATTGCAGAGAAGTGAACGAACACATCGTTTCCATCTTCACCTGTAATAAAGCCGTATCCCTTTTCTGCGTTGAACCATTTAACAGTTCCCTTGTTCATAGTGTTACCTCCATAAGAAATTAGAAAATAAATATTACCGGCGCCCTGATTTAAGGGTAAAAAACACCAGTTATTACAGACTACATTGTGAACATAATATAATCTCTAATAACTAGTGAATGTACTACATTGAACAACCGATCTCCAAGTGTGATTATATCTTTTTGCTATCTATAAGTCAAGGGAAAAAAGGCTTTCTTTCGAGAAAGATTTCGTGTATGATAGGTACAGTAAAAAAAGAAAACTGGTAGTATGCATGGGGTATACTGCTGAAAATAAAAAGTATTTTTTACAGTACAGGAGGCTAATATGAACCTGATTATCAAGAACGGAAGAGTCCTGGATCCGGCCACGGAACGGGACGGTGAAGGTACGATATATATCAAAGAACATACCATCTGTGCTCCCTATCCGGAGGAGGAGGCTGACCGTATTGTGGATGCTGCCGGATGCTACGTTATGCCGGGTCTGGTGGATCTTCACGTGCATCTTCGGGATCCCGGTCTTACCTACAAGGAGGATGTGGAGTCCGGAACCAGAGCAGCGGCCCGGGGCGGCGTTACCACGGTGGTGGCCATGCCCAATACGAAGCCGGTAATGGACCAGGTGGACCGCATCGCCTATGTAAGCAATAAGGCAAAGGCACTGGCCAGCGTCAATGTGATCCAGACCGGTTCCGTTACCCTGGGACAGGAGGGACAAAAGCTGGTAGATATCCGTGCCATGGCAGCAGCCGGTGTACCGGCCCTCAGCGAGGACGGCAAGTCGGTGATGAACGCCCTGCTCATGCGTCAGGCTATGGAGATCGCCGCAGAGGAGCATATGGTGATCCTGGATCACTGTGAGGACAAGAGTCTGGTGAACGGCGGCTGTGTCAATGCTGACGAATATACCCAAAAGCTGGGACTTCCGGGTATCACTAACAGCGTGGAGGATACCATCACCGCCAGAGATATTATTCTGGCAGCAGAGACAGGCTGTGCCCTGCATCTGTGCCACGTATCCACCAAGGGCGCTACGGAAATGCTGCGGGCGGCCAAGGCAAAAGGCTATAAGGTGACCGGAGAGGTATGTCCGCACCATTTCACTCTGACTTCCCAGGATATCCAGCCGGAGGATTCCAATTACAAGATGAATCCCCCCCTGCGTACCCAGGCAGATAAGGAGGCCCTGATTCAGGGACTGAAGGACGGCACCTTTGAGGTGATCAGTACCGATCACGCTCCCCACGCTCCCCAGGAAAAGGGAAAGGATCTGAGAAAGGCGGCCTTCGGTATTGTGGGTCTGGAGACCAGCGTGGCCCTTACCATTACCGAGCTGGTGGATAAAGGTATACTGACACCCTTGCAGATGGCAGAGAAAATGAGTTATAATCCTGCAAGAATCCTTGGCATCGACAGGGGGACCCTTGAAGAGGGCAAGGCAGCGGACGTGGTGATCATCGATCCTCAGAGAGAATACACCATTGACGTGGATACCTTTGCTTCCCGGGGCAGAAATACTCCCTTTAACGGCAGAAAGGTAAAGGGACTGGTGAAAATGACCGTATGCAACGGCTTCATCGTCCATGAGGCAGAATAAAGAAAAGGAGATACAACAATGATTCAAAAACTGATTGATGGCATAAAGAGAACTAAGGCACCTATCGTGGTGGGACTGGATCCCATGCTGAGCTATATCCCTGAGCATATCCAGAAAAAGGCTTTCGCCGAGTACGGAGAGACTCTGGAGGGAGCAGCAGAGGCTGTATGGCAGTACAACAAGGGTATCGTGGACGCTGTCTGTGATCTGGTACCGGCAGTAAAGCCCCAGGTCGCTATGTACGAGCAGTTCGGTATCCCGGGAATGGTTGCCTTTGAGAAAACCGTTTCCTATTGCCAGGAAAAGGGACTGGTGGTTATCGGCGATATCAAGAGAGGTGATATCGGCTCTACCTCCGAGGCCTATGCCGTAGGTCATCTGGGCAAGGTACAGGTAGGCAGCCACAGCTACAGCGGTTTCCATGAGGATTTCGTTACCGTAAATCCCTACCTGGGTTCCGATGGCGTAAAGCCCTTTATGAAGATCTGTAAAGAGGAGAAAAAGGGCCTCTTTATTCTGGTAAAGACCTCCAATCCTTCCAGCGGCGAGTTCCAGGATCGTCTGATCGACGGCCGTCCCCTGTATGAGCATGTGGGTGAGCAGGTAGCTGCCTGGGGTGAGGAGCTTATGGGAGATACCTACAGCTATGTAGGTGCCGTAGTAGGCGCTACTTATCCGGAAATGGGCAAGACCCTTCGCCGGATCATGCCCAAATCCTTTATCCTGGTGCCGGGCTATGGCGCACAGGGCGGCAAGGGTGCCGATCTGGTGCATTTCTTCAATGATGACGGACTGGGTGCTATCGTGAATTCTTCTCGTGGTATCATCGCTGCCTACAAGCAGGAAAAATATGCTGCCTTTGGCGGTGAGCATTACGCTGAGGCTTCCAGACAGGCTGTGCTGGATATGCAGGCAGACATCCAGGGCGCACTGGAAGCAGCAAAATAAGGAGTTGTAGCGGATGAAAGTAAAGGAAACATGTACAGTCATAGAGCAGACCTGTATCGCAAAGGATATTTACAGCCTGTGGCTGCAGACAGATAAGATTGCAAAAGAGGCCAGACCGGGACAGTTCGTGTCGGTATACTGCAATGACGGCGGCCATTTGCTGCCGAGACCTATCAGCCTCTGTGAGATTGACCGGGAGAGAGGAGCCCTGCGTCTGGTATACCGTGTGGTTGGCACCGGTACAGCCATGTTCTCTGCATTGCAGGCAGGAGATTCCCTGCAGGTACTGGGCCCCCTGGGCAACGGCTTCCCCCTGGAGGAAGCAACAGGCAAGAGAATTTTTCTCATAGGAGGCGGTATCGGCGTACCCCCTATGCTGGAGACAGCCAAAGCCCTGGAGGCAGATAAGGTGCTGGTGATGGG
>CAZUBP010000088.1:0-7090 GCA_964618605.1 uncultured Lachnospiraceae bacterium
ACCGTCAATGGGCATGGCATTGGAAATGCTGGCACGCATACCGCCCACGGTTCTGTGGCCCTTCAGGTTGACAAAACCGGCCTCTGTGGCTTCTTTAACAAACTTCGCATCCAGATCCTTATCTCCGGTAACGAAGGGAACATTCATAAGAGAGCGATCTTTCTTTACAACAGTGCCCTTGAACATCTCGCTGCTGTCCAGGAAATCATAGAGAATGGCTGCTTTCTTTTCGTTCAGCGCCTTCATAGCCTCCAGGCCGCCTCTCTTTTTCAGCCATTTGAATACCTTGCCGCATACGTAGATACACCAGCAGTTGGGGGTATTGTACAGGGAACCGGCATCCGCATGAGTCTTGTACTGCATCATGGTAGGTGTACCCTCCAGTACATCCTCGGTGATCAGATCCTCACGAACGATGGCGATCACCATACCGGCAGGTCCGATATTCTTCTGTACACCACCGTAAACGATGGCAAATTTGGATACATCCAGAGGCTCAGACAGGAAGCAGGAAGAAACATCCGCTACCAGATCCTTACCCTTGGTGTTGGGCAGCTCTTTATATACAGTACCATAGATGGTATTGTTCATGCAGATGTATACATAATCCGCATCCTCATCAATGGGCAGATCGGAGCAATCCGGAATATAGGAATAGGTCTTGTCCTCGGAGGAGGCGATCTTTACGGCCTTGCCATATTTAGCAGCTTCCTGGTAGGCTTTCTTTGCCCACTGACCGGTTACGATATAATCTGCCACCTTGTTTTTCATTAAGTTCATGGGGATCATGGCAAACTGCAGGGATGCTCCGCCCTGAAGGAACAGCACCTTGTAGTTATCCGGAATATTCATCAGCTCCCGCAGATCTGCTTCTGCCTCTTTTATAATATCATCGAATACTTTTGAGCGGTGACTCATCTCCATTACGGACTGTCCACTGCCATTATAGTCCAACAGCTCCTCCTGAATCTCTTTCAACACTTCTTCAGGCAGTACAGCAGGTCCTGCCGAGAAATTGTACACTCTGCTCATTTTGATATCCTCCTCAATCTTGACTCTTGTGTTTTCCCCACAGCGGGGAACCGGACGATAATGTCCGATATATGGTAATACGTACTTTTTGGTACGACACACCGATATTGATTTTAAAACTTTTAACTAAAAACCGCAATAGGAATTGTCGTTTTTGTGATTTTATCCTGGATAAAAACTCTGCTCCGGTTGAAAAACCGGAGCAGTATACTATGTAGCCTGTTATTTTTTATTTTTCAGATCCTCAGCATCGAAGGCGTCCTTGATGGAAGCACCTGCCGGTACCATGGGGAATACTTTGTCATCCTGATCGATAACACATTCGATAACAACCGTAGTGTTCAGGGCAATAGCTTTCTCGATAGCAGGGCCTACCTCTTCCTTTTTGGTCACACGGATACCAACGGCACCCATAGACTCGGCAAATTTCACGAAATCCACCTTATCCTGCAGGATGGTATTGGAATAGCGATGATCATAAAACAGCGTCTGCCACTGACGTACCATACCCAGTACGTGGTTGTTGATCACGATCTCTACCAGAGGCAGATTGTTTCTGGCTGCAGTAGCGATCTCATTCATATTCATACGGAAGCAGCCGTCACCGGCAATATTAACCACCGTCTTGTCCGGGCGACCGAATTTGGCACCGATAGCGGCACCAAGGCCGTATCCCATAGTACCCAGACCACCGGAGGTCAACAGTGTGCGGGGGCTGGTGTATTTGTAATACTGGGCAGCCCACATCTGGTGCTGTCCTACATCTGTTACCACGATAGCCTCGCCCTTGGTAACACGATACAGCTCCTCAATGACATAAGGGCCGGTAAGAATATCCTGATCGTACTTCATGGGATATTTTTCCTTGCACTCCTCTATCCACTGGATCCATTCCGGATGGGCATGCTGCTCCATACGACGGTTGATCTCTTTTAAAACTACCTTTACGTCACCGATGATAGCCACATCCACCTGTACGTTTTTGTCAATTTCCGCAGGATCCACATCGATCTGGATGATCTTGGCATTCTTGGCAAAGGTGCTGGCATTACCGGTTACACGATCACTGAAACGAGCACCGATGGTAACCAGAAGGTCGCACTTAGTTACGGCATAGTTGGATGTCTTGGTACCGTGCATACCCAGCATACCGGTAAACAAAGGATCTGTCTCCGGGAAAGCGCCGTGTCCCATAAGGGAGGTGGTCACAGGTGCATCCATCTTGTGTACAAACTCTGTAACCTCTTCTGCTGCGTTGGACAGAATAGCGCCGCCGCCTACAAACACAACGGGATTTTTGGCAGAAGCAATAAGCTCCAGTGCCTGATCCATGGCCTCGGAACTGATGTGATCCATCTCCGGAAGGATCTCTTCCGGCTTGCAGGGATGATACTCACAGGTATTGGCGGTAACGTCCTTGGTAATATCTACCAGCACAGGGCCCGGACGGCCACTCTGGGCGATCTTGAACGCCCGGCGGATCGTATCTGCCAGCTTGGTAACATCCTTGACGATGGTGCTGTATTTGGTGATGGGAATCGTCACACCGGCAATATCCACCTCCTGGAAGGAATCCTTGCCAAGAAGAGGCACGCCTACATTGGCTGTAATAGCCACCAGGGGAATGGAATCCATGAAGGCGGTAGCGATACCGGTAACCAGATTGGTGGCACCGGGGCCGGAGGTTGCCATACAAACGCCAACCTTGCCGGTGGCGCGGGCATAGCCGTCTGCCGCATGAGCTGCTCCCTGCTCGTGGGAAGTCAGCACGTGATGGATGTCACTGCTATGCTTATATAAAGCATCGTATACATTCAGAATTGTTCCTCCCGGATAACCGAAAACGGTATCCACACCCTGCTCTTTTAAACACTCAATGATAATTTCAGAACCGTTTAACTGCATGTATTCTCTCCTTTTATCTTTTTTCTGTTATTTAATCTCCAGGATAGCACCACGGGCACCACTGGTAACCATCTGGGCATATCTTGCCAGATAGCCTGTCTTTACCTTCGGCTCTCTGGGCTGCCATTTAGCCTGTCTCTCTGCCAGAACTTCCTCGCTGACATCCAGATTCAGTGTTCTCTCCGGAATATTGATCTTAATGATATCTCCCTCTTCTACCAGGGCGATGGGGCCGCCTACAGCTGCCTCCGGGGATACATGACCGATGGAAGCGCCTCTGGAAGCACCGGAGAAACGACCATCTGTGATCAATGCAACGCTGGAGCCAAGACCCATACCGGCAATAGCAGAGGTGGGATTCAGCATCTCACGCATACCCGGGCCACCCTTGGGGCCTTCATAGCGGATAACTACAACATCTCCGGCAACGATCTTGCCGCCCTTGATGGCTGCGATTGCGTCCTCCTCGCACTCAAATACACGGGCAGGACCTTCATGTACCAGCATCTCCGGCACAACAGCGGACTGTTTAACTACACTGCCGTCGGGAGCCAGATTGCCCTTCAGTACAGCCAGACCACCGGTCTTGGTGTAGGGATTCTCCACAGGACGAATAACCTCAGGATTTTTGTTGACCGCATTCTCGATATTCTCCCCTACGGTCTTTCCTGTACAGGTCATGCAATCCAGATTTAACAGATTCAGCTTGGTCAGCTCCTTCATTACCGCATATACGCCGCCGGCCTCGTTAAGATCCTCCATATAGGTGGGGCCTGCCGGTGCCAGATGGCAAAGGTTCGGTGTTTTCTCGCTGATGCCGTTGGCGAAACCGATCTCAAAATCAAAGCCGATCTCATGGGCAATAGCGGGAAGATGCAGCATACTGTTAGTGGAGCATCCCAGAGCCATATCTACGGTCAGGGCGTTCATAATAGCGTCCTTTGTCATAATGTCCCGGGGACGGATGTTCTTTTCCAGAAGCTCCATAACCTTCATACCGGCATGCTTGGCCAGCTTGATTCTCTCAGAGTATACTGCGGGGATCGTACCGTTGCCCCCAAGGCCCATACCCAGTACCTCGGTAAGGCAGTTCATGCTGTTGGCGGTATACATACCGGAGCAGGAACCACAGGTGGGACATACTTTATTTTCAAATTCACATACATCTTCCTCAGTCATAGTACCGGCACTGTAGGCACCTACAGCCTCGAACATAGAGGAAAGACTTCTCTTCTGACCTTTTACATGACCGGCCAGCATGGGACCACCGCTGACGAAAACAGTGGGCACATTGATACGGGCTGCTGCCATAAGCAGACCCGGTACATTCTTATCACAGTTGGGCACCATAACCAGTGCATCAAACTGATGGGCAATAGCCATAGCCTCTGTGGAATCGGCGATGAGGTCACGGGTAACCAGGGAATACTTCATACCCTCATGTCCCATGGCGATACCGTCACATACGGCGATGGCCGGGAAAACTCTGGGTACACCGCCGGCCATGGCGACACCCAGCTTTACAGCCTCTACGATCTTGTCCAGGTTCATATGACCCGGTACGATCTCATTATAGGAACTGACAATACCTACCAGGGGCTTGTCCATCTCTTCCTTTGTCAGACCCAGTGCATTAAACAGGGATCTGTGGGGTGCCTGCTGCATCCCCTTCTTTACTGCATCACTTTTCATTTCTCTTTATTCCTCCCTTATACAGCTGCAGCGATCAGGTCACCCATCTCAGAGGTGGACACCTTTTTGCATCCTTCCGAGAAAATATCTCCCGTCCTGTAGCCGTTTTTCAATACTTTCCGAACTGCCTCTTCCACAGCATCTGCCTCTTTGTCCAGATCCAGGGAATAGCGCAGCAGCATAGCCGCAGAGAGAATGGTAGCAATGGGATTAGCCACATTCTGACCGGCAATATCCGGTGCGGAACCGCCGCTCGGCTCATACAGACCGAATTTTGTCTCATTCAGGCTGGCGCTGGACAGCATACCGATGGAACCGGTTACCATACTGGCCTCATCGGAGAGAATATCACCAAACATATTTTCTGTCAGGATCACATCGAACTGTCCCGGATCCTTAACCAGCTGCATAGCACAGTTATCCACCAGCATATGCTCCAGGGTAACCTCAGGATAATCTGCTGCTACCTCTGTCACGATCTTTCTCCACAGTCTGGAAGAATCCAGTACATTCGCCTTATCTACGCTGGTCACCTTTTTCCGGCGTTTCATGGCGATATCAAAGCCACGAACAGCGATACGGCGGATCTCCTCCTCGTTATAGGTAAGTACATCAATAGCCGTAGCCTTGCCCTCTACCTCTTCTGTCTTGTGCTCACCAAAATACAGACCGCCGGTAAGCTCACGCATGATCATCATATCAAAGCCATCGCCGATGATCTCATCACGCAGAGGACAGGCGCCCCGCAGCTCATCATATAAATAAGCAGGACGAAGATTGGCGAAAAGGCCCAGAGCCTTTCTCAGCTTTAACAGTCCTGCCTCCGGTCTTTTGGAGGGTTCCAGCTTGTACCAGGGAGATGTGGCGGCATTTCCGCCGATGGAGCCCATCAGTACGGCATCGCTGGCCTTTGCTGCTGCGATCGTCTCCTCAGTCAGCGGTACACCGTGTACATCAATGGAAGCTCCTCCCATCAGTAAACTGGTATACTGAAAGGTATGTCCGTATTTCTCACATACCCTGTCCAAAACCTTTTTTGCTTCTCTGACAACTTCCGGTCCGATACCGTCACCGGGAATCAGTGAAATCTTATATTCCATGAACGTTTACCCCTTTATCTTTTTTGAATATCGTTTTAATCATAATCTATTTACCGTCAAAATTCAACCTTTTATGTATTAAAGCATGAAGAGAACCGCTATCCTTATTTCGGGCATAAGAAAAGCAGGCCTTTATAGGGCCTGCCTGTCCGATTTTGCTTATTCAGCACTATCCTGCTTTTCTACCTGAGTGATTGCGGATTTTTTCATAGGAATACGGCAGTTTTTGTTATTGCCGAACTCTACAACAACATCCTCTTCTGTAATATCAATAACGATACCATAGAAACCGCTGGTAGTAACAACTGCATCGCCGACTTCCATGGAATTCACCATACTGGCTAATCTCTTCTGCTCTTTCTTCTGCGGACGGATCATCAGAAAATACATTATGCCGAACATAACGGCCAACCAAACGATCATAATGATCATACTGCTGCTGTCACCTGAAGTACTCGTTGCTAAAATCATATTCTATCCTCCTGTCTTAACGGCAGTCATAAGCCACCGAAATGCCACTTTTTATAATACAGAACTTACCTGTATTCGGCAAGTCTTTTTTAGCTTTTATGGCTTTTTTATCCCGGATTTCTCTTATCACCGTTTGTCATTCTCGGCAAAGCCCTCCAGCTTGGCCTTTTTGTAGCTGTCAAAACGATCCTCGTCGATAGCCTGACGGATCTCTGTCATCAGCGTATTATAGAAATACAGATTGTGGAGCACACAAAGACGCATGCCCAGCATCTCCTTCGCCTTTAACAGATGACGGATATAGGCCCGAGAATAATGCTGACAGGCGGGACAGCCGCAGCCCTCCTCTATAGGTCTGGCATCCAGCTCGTATTTGGCGTTAAACAGATTCAGCTTACCCTGATTGGTATACACATGACCGTGACGGCCGTTACGGCTGGGGTATACACAGTCAAAGAAATCAATACCCCGGGCTACGCCTTCCAGAATATTCGCCGGAGTACCCACACCCATAAGGTAGGTAGGCTTGTCCTGGGGCAGCCAGGGAACCACTTCATCCAGAATATGGTACATCTCCTCGTGGCTCTCTCCTACGGCCAGGCCGCCTACGGCATAGCCGTCCAGATCCATCTCCCGGATGCGTTTGGCATGATCGATACGAATATCTGCATAGATCGCTCCCTGATTGATACCAAAGAGAAGCTGGTTTTTGTTAATGGTATCCTCCAGAGAATTCAGTCTGGCCATCTCCGTCTTGCATCTGGCCAGCCATCTGGTGGTACGATCCACAGATTTCTGTACATAATCTCTGTCTGCCACACTGGAGGGACATTCATCAAAGGCCATGGCAATGGTGGAGGCCAGATTGGACTGGATCTGCATACTCTCCT
>CAZUBP010000089.1:0-7006 GCA_964618605.1 uncultured Lachnospiraceae bacterium
ATCTTGAAGCCCTTGTAGAGAAGGCCCTTATTCCAGATCTCCTTTAATGCCCACCACTCGGACTCGATAAAGTTGTCGTGATAGGTAACATAGGGATCGTCCATATCGGCCCAGAATCCAACGGTGCCGGAGAAATCCTCCCACATACCCTTGTATTTCCATACGGATTCCTTACATTTGGTAATGAAGGGATCCAGACCGTACTCTTCGATCTGCTCCTTGCCGTCCAGTCCCAGAAGCTTTTCCACTTCCAGCTCTACCGGCAGACCGTGGGTATCCCAACCGGCCTTACGAGGAACCATATAGCCCTTCATGGTACGGTAACGGGGGATCATATCCTTGATGACACGGGTCAGTACATGACCGATGTGGGGTTTGCCGTTTGCGGTGGGCGGGCCATCATAGAAGGTGTAGGTTTTTCCTTCTTTACGATTTTCCATACTCTTACGGAAAATGTCATTGTCTTTCCAGAACTTCTCAACCTGTTTCTCTCTGTCCACAAAGTTGAGGTCTGTAGATACTTTCTGATACATAACTTGTACCTCCTGCCAAAATCTCGTTTTACATGTAATAAAAAGAAAAGCCCCCGCCCGTAAAAGGACGAAAGCATCAAAAAACCATCGTAACCACCTGTTACTCTTGCGTACCAACATACACACTCTCAATATAACGGGAGAGAACCGTCCTCTCTTACTACCGGTTCAGAAAGGCAGCTCCGGAGTGATCTTCACATTTGCCAAATTCACCGGTTCTCACCTCTCCCGGCTCTCTGTGCAATTCCTGGGCAAAGCTACTGTCTCCATCGTGGCTTTTTTCAAAGGGTATTATCACCTCTGATCCCTGATTTGTCAAGGCAAAACGGCAATTAAATTCCCTAAAACAGGCCCTTAAAAGGGTTTTCGTGTGGGGGAAGGTTGCGATATACAGAAAAAACCTTTATAATAGAAGCACTTGTGAGTATTTTTTCAAAAATATAGACAACAAGGAGTACAACATGCAAAAGAGAATATTCGGTTTACTTCTCAGTATGATTCTTGCCTTTTCTACGCTGTTTACCCCTCTCACGGTATTTGCCACAGAGACGGATTCGGATTCAGCCGCCACAGAACCTACGGAGATGGAAATCAACTATGCTAAAGCCATACAATCCAACAGTATTGAGGGCTGGCCTACAGGGCCCAAGGTTTATGCCGAGTCTGCCATCGTTATGGACGTGGACACCGGCGCCATCCTGTATGCCAAAAATATTGACGAGGCTCTGTACCCCGCCAGTATCACCAAGATCATGACCACCATGCTGGCTATCGAAAACTGTTCCCTGGATGAGCGGGTGACCTTTTCCAACAATGCGGTCAACAGCCTGCCCTGGGATTGCTCCCGTATCGGTGCCCGGGTGGGAGAGGTATTTTCCCTGGAGGATTGCCTCTACGCTATGATGCTTTCCTCTGCCAATGAGGTGTGTATCGCCGTGGCCGAGCACGTAGCAGGTTCCGAGGAAGCCTTCTGCGACATGATGAATGAGAAGGCCAAGGAGCTGGGCTGTACCAATACCAATTTCGTCAACTGTAACGGTATGCCGGATGAAAATCACAAGACCAGCGCCCACGACATGGCCCTGATCGCTGCAGCAGCTTTTCAGAATGCCACCTTCCGGAAGGTAACCGGCACCCTGAAGTATGTTATTCCCACCACCAATATGTCCGGTGAACAGCGGTACTGTTCTCAGCACCATAAGATGCTGAAGGAAAGTGAGGAATATTATTATCCCTACGCCGTAGGCGGCAAGACCGGTTTCACCCAGGCAGCCTTAAATACCCTGGTGACCTACGCCACCAAGGATGACCGCAATCTGGTCTGCGTCAGTCTGCGTACCAACGGTGCCCAGTACTACAAGGACACCGCCACTCTGCTGGATTACGGATTTAATAATTTTACCAATATAACGGTATATCAGGGAGAAACCGTGGACGATCTGCTGTTTCCCACCCAGTTTTACAGCATGACCCCGGATACCTCCGATAATGGCAGCTATCAGGTAACGGTTCCCACAGGCGTCTCTGCCTCGGATCTGACACTGACAGGCTCCATCAGCGGTGATACCCTCACCCGTACCTACACCTGGCACGATACCACGGTGGGCAGTTTTTCCTATACCATAAGCAATTTCATGCAGAACCTCAGTCAGGCAGATACAACAACGACGCTGGCTGCTCAGGAAACACCTTCTCTGCTGAAATCCTCCCATGCGAAGTCAAAGGTGGCTACCGCTTCCGGTTCCACTTCCTCTTCCCAGGGTATTCTCAGCAAGCTGAAGAACAATCTCTCCGGCTGGCAGCTGGGACTGTGCGGTATTCTGGTAGTGGCTATCATCCTTTATCTGGTGATCCTGGTACGTACCATTATCCGTTCCATCCAAAAAAAGAAACGGCGGAAACGGAAAGCCAGACGCAACAGCCGTAAAAGATCCTAATATTTCAAAAGGCAGATCCCGGAAAGGGACCTGCCTTTTTTGTACGCTTCTTTATTTGTCTTTGGTGTTGGCATGGGCTTTTCGCCGCTGCTTTACCATATCCTTTTTCTCCCGGATCACCTGGGCCTGTTCCTCATCCACCGCCTTCACGGTCTTTACCACGTAGAACATGCCGTCCTCCGCCTTTTTCATCCGGATCTTTCCCTTGATGAGCCCGTGCTCCGGGCAATTGGCCAGGCAATAATACTGCTTGGCGTTAATGGAAAACCAGCGGATCTTTTTCCGGGCTCTCCTGCCGCAGTATATACACCGGGTACTGGTTACCTCCCGGTCATGCATAGCTTCCTCCTTGGTGGGAAACTCCCGGGAAATATATTTATCATAGGTCTCAAAGGAGATCTGCAGCTCATCCTCCCGCTTCTGCGGATTCTGATAGGTATCCACGGAATAGTAGACCTCCCGGATATGGGGATCCACCTGCCGGAGGATCTCCGCCGTATAGTAGGCGTCTGACAGCGCCCGGTGGAAATCCGTTCCCTTCTCTATATGAAGGAAATCCACGCTGTACTCCAGGGATCTATGAAGATGAACGTCCTCAAAGCTCATACCAAACAGCTTCTGCACATCCAGATACCGGATGGGGCCCTTTAACAGATTCAGCACGCCGTAATACTTCATGTTGCGCTGAAGCTCCATAAGATCCATGCTGCCCCAGGTACAGAATACACATTCCGGGCCGCACCATTTCAGGAATTCCCGGATAGCCCGGTAAAAGGGAACACCCTTCTCCAGCTCCTTCATGGTGAGACCGATGATATCCTGGGTGCGATAATGCAATTTTTTATAAACCACCGGCTGGATCAGGCATTGAAAATTCTCTGTGATCTCAAAATCCTCATTCAGCTTGATGGCACCGATTTCTATGATTTCAAACGGCAGCCGGGGGTTTTCTCGGTTTTTGCCATAGGGACACTGGTTCCATTCCAGGTCAAATACGATATAGTTCATTTTAAAAACCTCTCTCGCCCCTCATTATACCAAATATACCGCCGCTTGTCTTTACACTTTTCTTATATCACAGACAGTTAATCTGTCTCCTTCTACCCGGAAACACACATCATATCCGGCGTAGCTCATGGCGTACACCCGCTCCGGATCCTGCTGATACCCCGGCCGGGGATCCTGAGCCAGCACTCCCACCAGGGCTTTTTGCTGCTCCGGGGTAAATACTGCCCCTAAAGACGCCGGCAGCTCCACCTGCAAGCTATGGTCAACGGTTTTTGCGGCAAACCCGGAGGATGCCTCAGGATGGCAATCCGCCAAGGGCAGGTAGGGCTTAATATCGTAAATCGGAGTGCCGTCCATGAGATCCGCCCCACGGACATACAGCACCGGCCCCCGGGGATCGTTGTAGTCGATCCTTTCCAACCTTACGCAGGAAAGCCCCAGACTGTTGGGACGAAAGGGGGATCGGGTGGCAAACACTCCCTGACGGGCATTTCCACCCAGCCGGGGCGGCCGTACCGTAGGGGACCAGTCCTCCCTCACCGCCTGGGAAAATTCCCAGATGATCCAAATATGGGAATAGCCCTCCAACCCCCGAAAGGCATCGGGATTGGCATAGGCCTTTTCAAAAACGATCCTCCCCTGAAGCTCCTCCACCAGACCACTCTGGCGGGGGATCCCAAACTTTGTGGGGAAATCGCTTTCCATATGGGCAATTACCTTCAGTTCCATAGGTTACTCCTTTATCTCTAGGCCAGCTTCAGGATGCCGATAGACTGTAAAAAGAGAATAAACAGCATGATGGGTGCCACGTAACGGATCATAATGCGATACAACCGTTTTCTGCCCATGGCGCCGCCGCATTTCTCTACTTCATCGATCACAGTATCCGGTCCCAGTACCCAGCCGATGAGAATACAGGTAGCCATGGATACGATGGGCATAAGAACGCTGTTGCTGATGTAATCCAGGATATCCAGCACCTGACCCACAGAACCGTTGGGCAGCGGTGCCTCAAAATACAGCACATTGTAGCCCAGACAGACAACGGCAGCGACAACCAGACTGACAAGGCCGCTGACTACACAGGCCTTTTTCCGGTTGATATGGAACTTGTCCATAAAGCTGGATACGATAGCCTCCATGATGGATACCGCTGAGGTAAGAGCCGCAAAAAGTACCATAAGGAAAAAGACGATGCCGATCACAGCACCCACGGTTCCCATGGAATGGAAGATCTTGGGCAGTGTCACGAACATCAGGCTGGGGCCCTTGTCCATGCCCTCTCTGCCCATAAAGATATATACCGCAGGAATGATCATCAGACCTGCCAGGAAAGCTACCACCGTATCAAAGATCTCGATCTGGTTGATGGCTTTGCCCATCTTCACATCATCCTTCATGTAGGAGCCATAGGCGATCATGATACCCATAGCCACGCTCAGGGAAAAGAACAGCTGTCCCATGGCATCTACCACCACCGTCAGGAATTTTCCCAGAGTCATGCCGGAAAAATTGGGGATCACATAGATAGCCAGTCCCTCCAGGCCTGTTCTTGTGGCTCCGGTGTCATCTGTATGGCTGATGGTCAGGCTGAAAACAGAGATACCCACGATCATAATCAGCAAAAGGGGCATCAGGATACGGGAACATTTCTCGATTCCCTTGTCCACACCCAGATACACGATAACCGCTGCTGCCAGCAAAAAGATCACCATAAAGATCAGGGGTTCCGTAGTCTGGGTAATAAAGCCGGTAAAATAACCGTCCGTGGCAGCCTCTGCACCTTTTCCTGTGACAAACGCTGTAAAGTAGCGCAGTACCCAGCCGCCGATGGCGCAGTAATAGGGCATAATGATCATAGGCACCAAACAGGAAAAAATACCGATAAAGCCCCATTTCGGCTGCAGCTTTTTATAGGCTGTCAGGGGACTTTGCTTTGTTTTCCTTCCAATAGCCACCTCTGTAGTCAACAGGGTGAAGCCGAAGGTCAGCGCCAGCACCAGATAGACCAGCAGGAAGATACCACCGCCGTCCTTTGCTGCCAGGTAGGGGAAACGCCATATATTTCCCAGGCCCACTGCGCTTCCCGCTGCTGCCAGCACAAAACCGATAGAGCCTGTAAAGTTTCCTCTCTTTTTCTCCATAATACATCTCCTCCTGAAAATAGTGCCCTTATTATATATAAAGAATGTCCGTATAGCCAGTAGAAAATGAGTTTTTTCTGCATTTTTTTGACATAATAAAAAGGAGCCATCCGATTTTCACTATCGAATGGCTCCTTACAGATCAATCTGAAGTTTCATTTGCATTCCTCCTTACTTCTTTACTCTTTTCACTTGCCAAGGTACCTCTTTTACGGAAACATCTATATAAACACACCCTGTGTGGTTTTTAAGGTTTTAACTTCTCAAGCCATTGGCCCGTCCTCCAATTTCTAAGATCCGACGCTTCTATGAACCCTCTTTTTTCTGCTCAGGAATAAATTTCCTCTATCTGTGTTATAGGTCGTTTCTTTTTTGTTCTTGCCCATATTGTACTTAAATAAATACAATCTGTCAAGGACTTTTTCAAAAGAAACGACCTGTATACAGTATTTTTATCCCAGCAGCTTATGAACCTCCTTGGCCATCAGTGCCGCAAAGGCCTGATGCCCCTTTCGATCCATATGCAGGCCGTCGATCTCGCTGACGGTAATATACTCCGCAGCGTTGATAAAGGCACACGCTTCCTCTCGGGCTACCTTTTCATAGTAAGGCGCCAGCTTATGGGACAGCTCTACGCCCCAGGTATCCCCGTAATATTCCCGGTAGGGATGGTTGGCGATAGATTCCAGAATATAGAAGGGTGACACCAGCAGGATCTGACAGTCATCCCGGCCGTTTTCCGCCTCCCGGTTCACTCTCCGCGCTGTGCGGATCAGGCTGCGCATTTCCTCGGCAATAGCCTCCGGCGTCATATGAAAACAGGTTTTCATATCGTTGGATCCCAGCATCAGAATGATCAGATCCAGCGGCTGATGACTGCGGATACAGGGTTCCAGATAGGTGAGACCGTTGAGATATGGCTCATCCTCCGGTGTCTGGGCCGCTGTTCTGCTGTTTAAGCCCTCTTCTGTCACATGATATCCCGATCCCAGCAGCTCTCCCAGCAGCTTGGTCCACCGCTCAGACTCCGCAAAACGTTTCTCCGTTTCCGGATTGTGTCCGTAGGTGTTGGAATCCCCGTAGCACAATATTCTTTTCATGGTTGTCCCCCCTTGATTTTACAGTACGCTGGCCAGAAAGCTCTTGGTACGTTCTTCCTTCGGATCAGAGAAAATAGCATCCGGTGTTCCCTGCTCCATGATATTGCCTTCGTCCATGAAGAGAACACGGGTGGCTACCTCTTTGGCAAAGCCCATCTCGTGGGTAACTACTGCCATGGTCATGCCGTCGTTAGCCAGCTCCTTCATGATCTCCAGTACCTCACCTACCATCTCCGGATCCAGTGCGGAGGTAGGCTCGTCAAAAAGCATCATCTTGGGCTTCA
>CAZUBP010000090.1:0-5480 GCA_964618605.1 uncultured Lachnospiraceae bacterium
TGATATCGAGAGCCAGCCCTTCCTGGAGGCTATCCGCCAGTTCCAGCACGATGTAGGCCGGGAAAATGCTATCCTGATCCATGTCACTCTGCTGCCCTACCTCAGAGCTTCAGGGGAAATGAAAACAAAGCCCACCCAGGCCAGTGTTAAGGAGCTGCAGGGTATCGGTATCCAGCCGGATATCATCGTTTGCCGTTCCGAGCTTCCTGTAGATCAGGGCATTCGCGACAAGATCGCTCTTTTCTGCAACGTTCCCAGCTCTCACGTACTGCAGAATCTGGATGTAGAATATCTGTATGAAGCACCTCTGGCTATGGAGGAGGAGCATCTGGCTGAGGTCGCCTGTGAATGTCTCCATCTGCCCTGCCCGGAGCCGGATCTTGCAGACTGGAAGAATATGATCCAGGATCTCCGCAATCCCACCAAAGAGGTTACGGTAGCCCTGGTAGGTAAGTATATCGCTCTTCACGACGCTTATATCAGTGTTGTGGAAGCCTTAAAGCACGGCGGTATCCCCAACCATGTAACGGTACAGATCAAATGGGTGGATTCCGAGACCGTTACCGCAGAAAATGCGCCGGAAATTTTTGCCGACGTAGACGGTATCCTTGTTCCCGGCGGCTTCGGCAACCGTGGTATCGAAGGAAAGGTAGAAGCTATCC
Organism: uncultured Lachnospiraceae bacterium; assembly: GCA_964618605.1. Taxonomy (GTDB): domain Bacteria; phylum Bacillota; class Clostridia; order Lachnospirales; family Lachnospiraceae; genus UBA11957. The sequence continues at coordinate 663 of CAZUBP010000090.1, forward strand.
GCTATGCCCGTGAGCACAAGATCCCCTTCCTGGGACTGTGCCTCGGTATGCAGCTGAGCATCGTAGAATTTGCCCGCCACGTAGTGGGCTATGCTGATGCCAACAGTGCAGAGATCGATCCCCAGACTACACATCCCGTTATCGACCTGATGCCGGATCAGAACGGTGTTACAGATATCGGCGGTACCCTTCGTCTGGGCTCCTATCCCTGTATTCTGGACAAAACAAGTAAATCCTATGCATTGTACAACAGTGAAGAGATTCATGAGAGACACAGACATCGTTATGAGGTTAATAATGATTTCCGTAAGATCCTCACAGAAAACGGTATGTCTCTGGTAGGTCTTTCCCCGGATGGACGTATCGTAGAGATGATCGAGATTCCGGATCATCCTTTCTTCATTGCTACCCAGGCTCATCCGGAGCTGAAGTCCCGTCCCAACAGACCCCATCCCCTGTTCAAGGGCTTTGTTGAGGCAGCTGTAAAGCATCAGGAAGTATAAGACAAAACAGTAAAGGAGCGGCGCAACATAGTTGATTTCAACTATGGAGCGGCGCTCCTTTTGTTTACGTTCTATTGATATTTGCTTCCATCTCTTCGCCTAGAAGCGGCACAGTCCCAGGGCAAGGCCCATGGCAAAAAACAGGGCCGCCTTCAGCAGCAGAGGAACGATGGTTTCTCCCAGCAGCTTTTGCTCTGCATGGGCAATGTTGCCTCTGGGGCAGGCACCGGCGCAGCGCTCACAGCCCACACATTCCCCATTTCTGAAACCATCTGTCTCCAGTCTCAGCCCTACAGGACACTGACTGACACAGATTTTACAGCTTTGGGGGCACTGTGTCTGGTTTCTTTTAAGGCTTCCCCAGGGCAGTATGGGCAGCAGGGAAAATACTGCGCCCATGGGGCAGAGAAACTGGCAGAAAAATCTTTCCTGCACCGCCATACCTAAAAGGATCAATACAAACACCAGGGTTCCCCAGAAATAGCCTTCCGGGATCCCCTGCAGCGCAGTAAGCCGGGAGAAAACATCCCAGGGACTGGTGCCGGTTAATTTCTGGTACAACCCCAGGGTGCAAAGCACCACAATAAGGGCCAGAAGTATATATTTCAGCTTCTGCAGCCAGGGCAAGGCCTTTGTGGGCAGAGAGATCTGTTTCTTCCTATGAAAAATATGCTTCTGCACCAGGCCGGATACCCCATATACCAGATCCCCCAAGCTTCCGAAGGCGCATATGTAGCCGCAGAAAAAGCGGCCAAAAAGAATGGTAAACAGGGCAAGGCCTATGAGCACCCGGACAAAGCTGTTCATTTCCAGCATCTCTCCTGCACCGATCCACTGAAAGATATGTTTCACCCCGGTAAAGCCTGCCACGAAAGCGCCGGGCATAGTGATAAAGAAGAAAAGCTGGATCACGGCTCTGATGATACGCTGTCTCATAAGCTTTCTGTTTCGTTTTTGTGCCGCCGTCAGAAGGGGCTTTTTTGTCATTTCCTGCTGCATCTACTTCACCGCCTTTTCCAATGCCTGTTCTGTCGCCGCTATCAATCCACGGGAAGAATAGGTAGCTCCGGATACTGTATCCACCGCCGTATCCTGCTGCTCCACAATTTTCTTCAACACAGTCTCTGCCTGACTATAGTAGGCAGGATCCTCCCCCTTTGCGGAAAGCACCTCAATTTGGGTGATGGTATCCTCTTCTATGGTGACAGCCACGGTAATATTACCGCCAAAGCCTGTCCCCGTTCCTTCATACACGCCATCCACATATTTAGCTTCTGCTTCCTTCTGCAAAATAGCCTCATTGTAGGCATTGATCTCTGCGGCCTCCGCTTCATATTCCTGCAGGACGCTGTTGCGGCTGGCCGCTATCTGCTGATACTGCCACAAAATTCCCAGTACCAGCGCCAGGCAAAGCAGCTTCATAACAAAATTTACGTGTTTCATTTCCCTGTTTCTCCTTTTGCCAAATTCAATGCCTCTTTAACGGCTGTGGTGATGGCACGGGAGGAATAGGTGGCTCCGCTGACCACATCTACCGTATCCGCAGCCTGTTTCTGCAGGATCTGCTTTGTCACACTCTCATACCATATATTTTTCCGGGTGCGGCCTTCCAGGGCATACTTCAGATAGGTATCGTTGGCGCTGGGATCCTCGGAGGTATCACTTTCCTTTTCCACCGTTATCTGGGTGATCTTGCCTTCCGCCACAGTGACGGTGGTCTTAACCTGGTAGGAGAAAATATCCTCATCCGTACATGCTGCCGCAGCTGTGTATACACCATCTGTATAGAGAGCCGTTTCCGGCGTTTCTTCCCTATCCCCGGGATCTCCCGTGTCCGGTGTCTCTGTGTCCGGCTCAGTGGGCGTTGTCTCCGGTGTCTCTGCATCCGGCTCGTTGGGCGTTGTCTCCGGCGTCTCCGAAGGTGTCTGATTTTCGGAGGTGTCGGTATCCGGTGTTTCCGCCAGGGCCTGGGTCAGAGCCAAACGGGTCGCTTCCAGTATACCTTTGGAAGAATAGGTGGCTCCGGATATCACGTCCACCTCTGTGCTCTGATAATTCTGTATGGTTGTCAACAGTACCGATGCCCGTTTCAGATAGGAAGGTGTCTCGTCCTCTGCGGACAGGATCTCCACCTTGGTAATGCGGCCCTTTTCAATAGTCACCTGAACGGTAATGTCTCCGCCAAAGCCCTCTGCTGTGCCGATGTAAACCCCATCCTTATAGGTTTCTTCGGGATCCACAGGCGTCTCCGGTTCTGCGGGAGTAGGCAGTGCAGGCTCTTCCTGGACAGGATTTTCCACAATGGTTGTGGTGCTCTTGCTTCCGGCCTGACTCAAGGCTCGTTTCACGGCATTAATGATACCGTTGGAGGAATAGGTGGCTCCGGAAACGGTATCCACGTTGGGGCTGTTGGCGCCGACGATCCTGGAAATTACCCCCTTGGCTTTACTCAGATAGGAAGCAGTTTCCCCCGGCGCACTGACAATGGTGACAGAGGAAATCTTTCCCCCGGAGATCACCACCTTTACCTTGATGGTGCCCCCAAAGCCTCTGGCAGAACCATAGTAGGTGCCGTCAGCATAACCATTCTTTGGCGCCGTGTAGGAGTCGCTGGACAATGTTGTCAGGTTTTCTGTTTCTGCGGTCTCTTCCGCCGCCTCATCCTCTTCCTGGTTTTCTGCTGTCTCCTTATTTCCTGCCCTTTCTGCTGTCTCCGACGCCGCCAGTCTTTCCGGCAAGGCCGCCAGCACCGGCCGTGTAAGGGGAAGGGTCACCATGACCAGAGCCAGAGTTAAGGCAGCTGGACACAGGTGCAGTACCGGTGCCAGCTGTTTCCATAGGCTGTTCTTTTTCTTCTCATCATGCATTGGTAATTCCCTCCTCTGTGACAATATGGACGGTAAAATCCGAGGTAAAGGAGGAGGCCAAAGGCTCTGTCACATACACCTCTCCCTCTTCTGTCATCAGCACGAGATCGAAATCTTCTCCGTACTCCCGCCAATATTGCAGCGTCTTTTCCAATCCCATAACATAGCAGGCTGTGGATAAACCGTCTGCCAGCATACCCTGCTCGCTGACCACCGTCACGGAAATCAGGCCGTTATTGGCCGGATAACCGGTCTGGGGATCCAGAATATGATGGTAGGTTTTTCCTGTTGTCTCATCCTCAAAATAACGCTCATAGGCACCGGAGGTGATCACGGCCTTGTTCTCCACGGATATGATCCCCAGCATGCTGGAGCTGTCCTCCGGTTCCAGAGGGTTCTGGATGCCGCAGCGCCATAGACTGCCATCCGGCTTCGTACCGTAACACTGCACATTTCCACCCAGAGATACCATACCGGAGACCAGATCATATTCTTCAAAAATTTCCATAAGGCGATCTGAGGTAAATCCCTTGGCTATGCCTCCCAGATCTACCCCCTGTCCTTCCCCCAGGGTCAGGGTATTTTCTGCTTCATCGAAGGTCAGATATTCACTGCCCATACAGGAAAGAAGGCTTTCCAGCTGTTCTGTTTCAGGCACAGCAAAATCTCCGGTGGTAAATCCCCATAGCTCCATCAGCGGATACACGGTAATATCAAAAGCCCCCTGGGTGGTTTTGTACAGCTGAAGAGCCTCGCTGACCATAGTTGCCGTATCCTCGCTGAGTTCGGCGCTTCCCTGTGCGTTCAAAAGAGATATCTCACTGCTCTCATTCCCCACAGATAAAAGGTCATCCAGGCGCTGGATCTCCTCCGTTGCTGCATCCAGAGCCTCCTGACAGCGGTCACCGTAGCAGGTAATCGTCATGTACGTATCCATGGCGAAGATCTCCCCTGAGGCGGACGCCACCTCCTCCTGGGGCGTCACCCCGGAAGCTTCACTTTGAAGGGCGGTTTCCTGGCTGCCGCAGCCTGTCAATGCTATAAAAAGGCCCATACAAAGAGCCACTGTTTTCTTTTTCATACTGGCTTTCTCCAAATATTCTCTGAAACAAGCACAGGGCAAGGCCACTGTATCATGGCCTTGCCACCTTATGTATTGCGTGCTTATATTTTTTTAATTCTGCTTTCTTCTTGTTACAAATACGGCACTTACGAGACCGATACAGCTGAGAAGCAGTGCTGCCAGCCAGAAGAACATCTGACTTTCATCCCCTGTATTGACAGCGGTGCTGCTGTTATCGGAGGTACTGCTTGTTGCCGTAGTCGTCTTATTGGTACTGCCGGTCTCCGTATCGCTTACCGTCTCTTCTGTGTCATCTGTTACAGGAGTAGCGGTGATAACTTCTGTATCGTTGCTGTCTGCTGTCTGGTTGCCGTTTGCGCTCTGG
>CAZUBP010000090.1:5580-6998 GCA_964618605.1 uncultured Lachnospiraceae bacterium
CTTCCATTGCCCGGCTGAGCGCTGTTGTCACTGCCGTTCTGGTTTCCATCGTTACCGTTTTCATTGCCGTTACCGCTCTGCTCTGCCTTTACAAGGGCATTCAGTGCAGCTGTCATATGTGTAACCTGCTCATCAACCATTGCCTGGGTCAGGCTGTCCTTTGCCAGCAATTCCTCGCTTTCTGCCAGCTCTATTGCCATATCATTCCAGGTTGCTGTTGTATACTCACTCTGTGTCAGGGCCTTAGCCTGGTTTACCAGTGCCTGAAGTGCAGATGTATCCACCGTTTCTTCCGCTGAAGCCTTCACAATATTGGCCTCTGTTGCATTGAAACGGATAGTGTAGTCCTCGTATCCCATAGCACAAACCGTAAGTGTCCAGTATCCGGTGCCGTCGGTGCCTTCCGGCAGCTGGCAGCGCAGAGAATCGGTAAGTCCCAGCTGAATACCCATGCTCTTGTGCATCCAGTTGTCTGCGGCAAACTTGGTACCGTAGGACTGAAGTGCCTTGCTGTAGGTGCTGTCACTGCCATAATAGGTCCAGATGGTAGCATACATATGGGAACCCAGATCTCCGTAATTTCCGTTCAGATCCACCCGGAGAAACTCACCGTAGGAGCCATTGGCTTCCTTCACCTCAGCGGTAACACCGCTTGCTGTTTTCTGTGCTGTATCCTTCAGGCCGGATCCCGTACCTGTCTGTCTTGCAGAGAAGGAGAATGTGCTGCTTCTGGCAGATGTGTTTTTGGTGGCTGTTTTCAGACCGTTGGTGGTGTCATCTACAGCTGCTGTGGCTGTGTAGGCGGAAAGATTCTGTTCGGAATATCCTCCTGCCAGAGTCTCACCGTTGTATACCACTGCATACTGCTGGGCAAATTCCTCCATATCCTTTGTGGCCACTTTCACGGGAACGTATTTAATACCGGTTACCTCATAGTGATCCATGGTGGTGGATGTTCCGTCACTGAGGGTCAGTGTGGTAACGCCTGTGGTTCTGTCAGAGGCCTTTGTCAGTGTGCGGCCATCCGTCAACACACCATTGTCAGCACTCGTCCAATAGGAAACGGTGTAGGCGGCACCATTGGCACCATAGATCACAGCTGTACTCTGGAAGCTTCCTCTGTGGAGACCGTGATTGGATGTTGCACGGGAAACGGTATCAAAAGCACCCTTGTCCGTCTCGCCCTTGGAATCCGTTTCGCTGGAGGAGGCTGCACTTCCTGCCGCATATACCCCTTCAGATGCCCAGTATTCTGCCCAGCTGAGAGCAGCATAAGCATATACATATTCCTGCATGGTCACTTCGCCGGTGATCTGAGCATAGGTATCACTGGTGATATATACGGTATAGGTGTGATCCTGCTCCATGGCTGTATCCAGAGTGATCTTGCCATCCACAACATCAGCTCCCTGGGCCAG
>CAZUBP010000091.1:0-6994 GCA_964618605.1 uncultured Lachnospiraceae bacterium
CGGTTTTGCCCGGTAAACCGGCTGGCTGTGGAGGATGAAAGCCTGGTGGACAGCTACGGGGAGTGGCTGCAGAGCCAGCTGGAGTTTCCTATTATAGGCGATCCTTCGGAAAGTCTGATGGACGCTGTATGGTTTTTTGATACCAATTTTCATCTCAATGCCGGTGGAAAGCGGATGAATACAGTGGCCGCTATCCGGGATATCCAGGCAGCCCTTCAGGGGGAGGAGACGAAGGTACAGGAGCAGTCCCCTGTGTCTGAGACGGAGGATAGTGAGAGGGAGACAGGTGAAACAGCGGGGGAGGCAGAGCAGGAGACAGCAGCCGACACACCCCAGGAGACAGAAGCCTATTTCCTCTGGGAGGAAGAGAATGGACAGGCCCTGCTTACCGGACTTACAGAGGAAGGCAGGCAGCAGAGCACCCTTACCCTTCCCACATCCTGCGGCGGTCTGCCTGTACGGATCCTTCCGGCAAAGGTTTTTGCGGGAGATACGGTGATACAGGAGATCATTATTCCGGAGGGTATCCAGTCCCTGGAGGATGGGGCCTTTTCCGGCTGCACCGCATTGACCTCTATTGTGATAGAGAACAGTCAGCCCTCCCAGATCCGGCCGGGGCAGAACCTGCTGGAGGGGACGGATGCCCTGGTGTATGTGGACAAAGATGTACTTTCGGCTTACCGGCTGAATTACTTTTGGTCGACCTATGCAGATAAGCTGAAAACAAAGGACTGATTACGGCTGAAAATGGACAATCTGCGCAAAACGTAAGCACGTAAAAATATAGATGGTACAATATTAAACAAAAAAATGATAAAATACAAAGCGAAAGGATGCAAAAGTATGAAAACGAAACAGGCGTTCAATCCCTATTTGCCAAGTTACGAGTATGTGCCGGATGCAGAGCCCCACATTGTGGACGGACGGGTATATGTGTACGGCTCCCATGATTACTTTAACGGAATCAATTTTTGCCTGGGAGACTATGTGTGCTGGTCTGCCCCGGTAGATGATCTGGGAAACTGGCAGTACGAAGGCTGTATCTACAAGAGAGAGCAGGATCCTGCAGCACCGAGAATTCGGGTGACAAACGGACTGGCAGCACCGGATATGGTACAGGGCCCCGACGGCAGATATTATCTGTATTATTTCATGGGCGGCACCAAGATGATCTCCGTAGCCGTCTGCGACAAGCCGGCAGGAAAATACGAGTTCTACGGCTATGTACAGTACAAGGACAAGACACCCATCGGTAAGAAGAACGAGCCCTTCCAGTTTGATCCGGGCATCTTTAAGGATGATGACGGCAGACTGTATCTTTACACAGGATTTGCGCTCCAGGGAAATCCCATCCTTCTGGATGGTTCAAAGCCCACAGAGCACGGTGCTATGTGCTTTGAGCTGGATCCTTCGGATATGCTTACGGTTCTCACCGGACCGGAATATATCGGTATTGCCAGCGAAAAGGAAGCAAAGGGAACTCCCTATGAGGGCCATCCTTTCCTGGAAGCCAGCTCCATGCGGAAATTTAACGGTACCTATTACTTTATTTACAGTACCTTAAACAGCCATGAGCTTTGCTATGCTACCAGCGATAATCCCACCAGCGGATTTCAGTTCGGCGGCGTTCTGGTCAGCAACGGTGACATCGGCCTTGAGGGTGTAACGGATGTTAAGCATGCCAGAAACTGCACCGGCAACACCCATGGCAGCCTGATCGAGATCAACGGAAATTATTATATTTTCTATCATAGACACAGCAACCGCAAGCAGTCCTCCAGACAGGCCTGTGCAGAGCGGATCCGCTTTGAAAACGGAAAATTCTATCAGGCAGAAATGACCTCCTGCGGCTTAAACGACGGCGCTCTTGCCGGTAAGGGACTGTATCCCTCCTATATCGCCTGCAACGTGTACGGCAAAAAGGGAACCATGTTCTTAAGTATGATCAAGCACTCCAAGAACGGTCATCCCTATCTGACTCAGGACGGCAGAGACCGTGAGGAAGGCCCGGATCAGTATGTGGCAAATGTCTGTGACGGCGCGGTGATCGGCTATAAATATTTTGATCTGACGGAGACCCAGAAGATCGTTGTAAATATCAAAGGAAAAGCCAAGGGAACCCTGTCCATCTGCACAGAGGAAAAGGGAAAACCTGTGGCACAGATTTCCGTATGTCCCACTGCAGGAGCAGTACGTGGTTTTGAAGCGGATTTAAGTCAGATAAAGGGAGAGAAGGCACTGTTCTTCAAATTTGAAGGTCAGGGTTCCTTTAATCTGATGTCCTTTGAACTGAAATAAGGAGAGAAAGAATGAAAATCAGCAAGATTGCGGAAAATCCCCTTTTCCGCACCAGAATAAAATCTTCCAATGTAAAGGTAACGGAGATGGCCCTTGGCTATTTCCTTGCTCCTTTCTGCGCCATGCTGGCAAACTCCATCTTTGGTGCATATCTGAATCGTTACTACGTTGACGTCCTTGGCTGGACCAAATTCGGTGCCTTTGCCACCCTGCTTCCCATGGTTTCCGTTATCTTCGTTGTCCTTGGCAATCTGGTGATCGGACAGTGGATCGACAATACCAGAACCACCCAGGGAAAGGCAAGACCCTACATGCTTTTATCTGCACCGCTGGTGGTAGTTGCCGTAATACTGATGTTTATGACACCTACTGAGGGCAGCAATGCAGCCCAGATGATCTGGATCGCTGTGACCTACAACCTTTATTATGCCGTGGCATATCCCTGCTTCTATACGGCACACAGCTCCATGGTTGCCCTGTCCACCAGAAATTCCGGACAGAGAGGTATCCTGGCCACCCTGTCCAATGCCTCTATGGTGGCCTCCGCAGGTATCGGCGCCAGTATCGTGGTACCTATCCTGCTCCAGAGCTATCTGTTTGTAACGGGTGATGCCGGACTGGATGTGGCGCAGAGCTACGCTCACTGGAGAGTTGCCTCCATCGCCTTTGCGCTGGCCTGCTTCTTTGGTATTATGCTGGAATACTTCTTCACCAGAGAGCGTATTACCGAGGAAAATATAAATCTGAATATTAAGGAAGAAAAACTGCCCCTGGGCAAACAGATCCAGGCCTGTATTCATGATAAATACTGGTGGATCATTATCCTGTATTTCCTGCTTTTCCAGTTTGCACAGCTGGTAAAGAACAGCTCCATGAGCTTCTATGCAAGATGGATGTTTGACAGCGTTATCAGTTCCGCTAATCCGGAGCAGATGTCCGGAACCCTGATGTCCACCCTGGGTCTCATCGGTGGTATCCCCACAGCCGTAGGTATGGTGCTGGCATGGCCCATCGCCAACAAGCTGGGCAAGCAGAAGGCTGTTTTGGGCGGTCTGATCTTTTCCGCTATAGGCGGTCTGGTATGCTTTATCAATGTACATAGCTTCGTTATTGTCTGCGTGGGTATCGTACTGAAGGGTATCGGCAGTATTCCTGCTATGTATGTAACTATGGCCCTGTTGTCCGACGTGCTGGATCATCTGGAGGCAAAGAACGGATTCAGAAGTGACGGCTTTACCATGTCGGTATACGGCTCCATTATGGTTGGTCTTACCGGTATCTGCACCGGTGTTATCAATGCTCTTCTTACCTTTGCGGGATACAGCAATACCGGTATTGCCTGCGATCCCTCTACCATGACAGCTATCGAGGATGTGGCTTCCTATACAGGAACCATCGTATATCGTCAGCTGGGAGGCGTAGAAAGTGTTCTTGCCTTTGCTTATCTGGCTATCGAGGTGATCTGCTATGTAGTGATCGTATTCCTGATGAGCAGACTGGATGTGGAAAAACACATTGAGGAAGATCAGAAAACCATCATTCAGCATCAGAAGGAAGCTGTTCTGGCTTCCGGCGGAACCTGGGTTGAGCCTGAGGAGCGCATGAGAAGAGAGCAGGAGGCAGCCGATAAAAAGGCAGAAGAGGATCGTATAAAGGAACTGCAGGCGTACTGCCAGAAGAAGGGCCTGGATTTTGCCACGGAAGAGGGAAAATACCAGAAAAAGCTGGCAGAGAAACGTGCCAAGGCTGAGGCCAGGGCAAAGAAAAAGTAACTTGACTGAACTGGATTAAGGTGAGGTGATGAGATGCTTCATATTGCGATCGTTGAGGATGATGAGCGGGACAGATGTGAATTAAGGAGTTGTTTGCAGCGCTACGGAAAAGAAACAGGGCAGACATTCCAGATTACAGAGTTTTCAGACGGAACGGACATTATAACAGATTATACGGCGGCATATGATTTGATTTTGCTGGATGTTGAGATGGTTTTCCTGAACGGGATAAAGACGGCGGAGAAGATCCGTGAGCTTGACCCGGACACAGCAATCATCTTCATCACCAATTCACCCCAGTATGCTATACAGGGGTACCGGGTGAGAGCACTGGATTATGTGCTCAAACCCATATCATTCTTCTCTTTTTCTGAGTGCATGACCCGTGCACTCAGATTTACAAAAAAGAAAGAGAAGGAATACATTACCATAGCCATGAAGGGGGGAAAGATGAAATTGGATCTTTCCCAACTGTGCTATATAGAGGTACAGGATCATCTTCTGATCTATCATACTACCGAGGGAAATTACGTGACAAAAGGCGCCATCTGGGAAGCAGAAGGGCAGCTGGATCCATCACGTTTTTTTCGCTGTAACAGATGTTATCTGGTCAGTCTGGAGCATGTGGACAGCTACCACGGCAATGATGTGACGGTGAACGGAGATACCATACAGGTGAGCAGAAGCCGCAGAAAGCCTTTTTTGGACGCCTTGAATGAATATATGAATGGGGTGATGAAATGAATGCCGTACAGTTAGTCAATACCCCCGGGTATTACTATGCCATATCCTATTGGCTGTCTATCTTTGTGATCGTCAGCACCAACAGGAGACGGATCGGAACAGGCAAATATTTCCTGGCAAATACCGTGTTTGCTGCTATATTGATCATCTATATGGGGCTTACGGACGGCATAGACAAGGCATGGTTTGTTCCCGCCATGCTGATCATTTTTACCGTGCTTTTTTGCTATATCTACCTTTGCTGTGATTTTGGCCTGTCCAAGACCTGCTATTATACGGTGAAGGCCTTTATTAACGGAGAGTTTGCTGCCTCCCTTTGCTGGCAGATCCATTATTATTTCCTGATGAAGGGCATTACACCGGAAGGATCGGTGGTGTGCCGGTGGACAGAGATCGCTCTGGTGTACCTGTGTGTATATCTGTGCGTATATTTCTTTGAAAAGAATCTCCAGAAAAATCTGGAAGAACTGCATATTACTTACCGGGAGCTTCTGGTGGTCGTGGTGATTGCGGCGACGATTTTTGCTGTAAGCAACATGAGTTATCTGGATCTGAACGGTCTGTTCAGCGGACAGATGGCTATGGATATTTTCATTATCCGCACCCTGGTGGATATGAGCGGCGTTGCGGTATTATATGCCTATCATATGCAGCTGAAGGAGATCCAGCTGCAATTTGAAAATGACACCATCCGGGGCATTATGGAGATGCAGTACAAAACCTATCAGCTGTCCCAGGAGAGTATGGATGTGGTGAATCAGAAATATCACGATCTGAAGCATCAGATCACCCTTCTCAAGGCGGAGGCCGGTACGGAAAAATCCATCGGCTATCTGGAACAGATGGAACAGGAGATCAAGATCTACGAGGCCCAGAACAAGACGGGAAACAAGGTGCTGGATGCCGTGCTCACCAGCAAAAGCGGATACTGTCAGAACAATGGCATCGAATTGAAGATCATAGCAGACGGAAATCAGCTGGCCTTTATGGATGATATGGATGTCAGCGCCCTTTTCGGTAATATGCTGGATAATGCCATTGAAAGTGCCCAGTGCCAGAAGGAGCAGAAGCATCGTCTGGTGGGCTTGTATGTTTTTGCAGAAAAAAATTTCCTTCGCATTCGTACGGAGAACTACTGTGAGGAAACCATCCGTTTCAAAAACGGCATGCCTGTCACCACGAAAAAGGACAGGCGGCTTCATGGTTACGGGATGAAGAGTATACAGAAAACCGTAGAAAAATACGGCGGATCTGTTATGGCAAGCCAGAAGGACAACTGGTTTGAATTAAAAATATTGATTCCTCTGGAAAAAAAGTGAATATAGTAAAAACGGCCATATGCAGCGAAATTTAGCATATGGCCGTTTTTAAATAAGTATAAATAATAAATAAAAGCAAATATATTAACTTTACTAATGATACGCCCTGTGTTACAATGGGAACCATAACGGAAAAGAGTAAAACGTGAAAGCGTTGTTTTAGACAAAGGAGGCATCATGAGTACAGTAAGACGTGTCTATGTAGAGAAAAAAGCAGATTTTGCCGGAAAGGCCCAGGAGCTGAAGCATGAGATCAGCAGCTATCTTGGTATCAAGACGGTTACCGGTGTCCGGGAACTGATCCGCTATGATGTGGAAAATCTTTCCGACAGTGTGTTTGAGAAAGCCTGCCAGTGTGTATTCGCAGAACCGCCGGTCGATATCCTGTATCAGGAGGAGCTGCCCACAGCAGAGGGAGCCAGAGTTTTCTCTGTGGAATTTCTGCCGGGACAGTTTGACCAGCGTGCCGATTCCGCCGTGCAGTGTGTACAGTTTCTGGACGGAAGTGCACAGCCGGTGATCCGTACTGCTGTCACTTATGTTATTGAAGGTGATATTACAGAGGCAGAGTATGCTGCCATTAAAAATCATTGCATTAACCCGGTAGATTCCCGGGAAACAGGCATGGAGAAACCGGAGACGCTGATGCAGAACTTTGATGAGCCTGCAGATGTAAAGATCTTTACCGGATTTTCTCAGATGCCGGAAGCCGAGTTAAAGGAACTGTATGATTCTCTGGGTCTGGCTATGACCTTTAAGGATTTCCTGCATATTCAGAATTATTTTAATAATGAAGAGAAGCGTGACCCCTCTATGACAGAGATCCGTGTACTGGATACCTACTGGTCCGATCACTGCCGT
>CAZUBP010000092.1:0-6937 GCA_964618605.1 uncultured Lachnospiraceae bacterium
ACAGCTACCACCCTGAGAAATATTATCGGTGATATGGAGCTGGATGAGACCCTGACCTCCCGTGAGATCATCAATACTAAGATGCGTTCGGCACTGGATATTGCGACAGATCCCTGGGGCATCAAGGTTAACCGTGTGGAATTAAAGAACATTATGCCTCCTGCAGCTATTCAGGAAGCCATGGAGAAACAGATGAAGGCAGAGCGTGAACGCCGTGAAGCCATCCTGCGTGCAGAAGGTGAGAAAAAATCCACCATCCTCGTAGCAGAAGGTAAAAAGGAATCCGCTATTCTGGATGCCGAGGCAGAAAAACAGGCCGCTATCCTGCGGGCAGAGGCACAGAAGGAAAAGATGATCCGTGAGGCAGAAGGTGAGGCCGAGGCCATCCTGAAGGTACAGAAGGCCAATGCGGAAGGTATCCGTCTGGTAAAGGAAGCCGGTGCCGATCAGGCCGTGCTCACCATGAAGAGTCTGGAGGCTCTGGGACAGCTGGCTGAAGGTAAAGCCACCAAGATCGTGGTTCCCTCGGATCTCCAGGGGCTGGCAGGACTGGCCACTTCTCTGAAGGAAATCGTAAACGTGGATACACCAAAGGAATAAAGGATACACCGGGGCAGTCTCAGGGACTGCCCCTTTTTTCGGCCTTTTCAGCGGTTGAAGAAACCACAAAAGAATGGTATTATGGAAGGCAGTTTAAAGGCAATTTGCAGGAGGATATGTGATGAATCTGAAGAATAGAAATTTCCTGACATTAAAGGACTATACGCCGGAGGAGATCCGGTATCTGCTGGATCTTTCCGCAGAACTGAAGGATAAGAAGAAAAAGGGCGTACCCACCCTGTGGCACACGGGAAAGAATGTAGCCCTGATCTTTGAAAAGACAAGCACCCGTACCAGATGCTCCTTTGAGGTGGCAGCCTATGATCTGGGCATGCACGTAACCTATCTGGATCCCTCCGGTTCCCAGATCGGCAAGAAGGAAAGCATTGCGGATACAGCCAGAGTGCTGGGGCGTATGTACGACGGTATCGAGTACAGAGGCTACGGCCAGTCCATCGTAGAGGATCTGGCAAAATACGCCGGTGTACCGGTATGGAATGGCCTGACCAACGAGTATCATCCCACCCAGATGCTGGCAGATCTGTTGACCATCCGGGAAAAATTCGGTCATCTGGAAGGCATCCGTATGACCTATATGGGAGATGCCCGCTACAATATGGGCAATTCTCTGATGATCGCCTGCGCCAAGATGGGTATGCATTTTACAGCCTGCACCAATAAGGCCTACTTCCCCAATGAGGAGCTGGTAGAGCTTTGCCGTGGATATGCCAAGGAGAGCGGCGGCAGCGTGACCCTGACAGAGGATGTTGCCGCAGGTACGAAGGATGCTGATGTGATCTACACTGATGTATGGGTATCTATGGGAGAGCCGGATGCCGTATGGGCTGAGCGTATTGCCGCCCTGAAACCCTATCAGGTAAATAAGGCAGCTATGGCCAACGCCAAGGATACGGCTATTTTCATGCACTGTCTCCCGGCCTTCCATGATCTGAACACCACCGTCGGCCGCCAGATCCAGGAAAAATTCGGCCTGACAGAGATGGAGGTTACAGACGAAGTTTTTGAATCTGCCCAGTCTGTAGTCTTTGATGCGGCAGAGAACCGTATGCACACCATCAAGGCAGTGATGGCAGCAACGCTGGGTGTACCGGAACAGTAAAGCCGGAAATGAAGGTATTTCTTCTAATTAAAATACAGGGGAGAAAAGGATGAAAACGGAAATTCTGCAGATGCTGAGAAAAGCAAATGGATACGTATCGGGACAGCAGCTCTGCGAGACGCTGCAGGTGTCCCGCACGGCTGTCTGGAAGGTGATGAAACAGCTGCAGGAGGAGGGATACGAGATCGAGGCCGTGAGAAACAAGGGCTATCGCATCCTGGAAGCAGCGGATGTGCTGAGTGACAGTGAAATACAGAGTCGCCTGCATACCGATAGTATCGGCTGCCGGGTCTACTATCAGCCGGAGATCGATTCCACCAATTCCTGGATGAAGCGATTGGCGGAGGATGGTGCTGCAGATGGCAGTGTGACCATCGCCGATCAGCAAAGCCGGGGAAAGGGCCGCCGGGGACGGGCATGGGAAAGCCCTGCCGGTACCTCCATTCCCTTTTCTCTTTTACTGCGGCCGGATATACGGCCGGAGAGAGCCTCCATGCTCACCCTGGTTATGGGCCTTTGCGTGGCAGAAGCCATCCGGGAGCTGTATGGACTGGATACCGGCATCAAATGGCCCAACGATATCGTTGTGAAGGGAAAGAAGATCTGCGGTATCCTTACGGAGATGACCATGCAGGGTACCTATATCGATTCTGTGATCATCGGCGTGGGCATCAATGCCAATATGCTGGAATTTCCGGAAGAATTGCAGGACAAAGCCACTTCCCTTCGCCGGGAGCTGCAGCATCCGGTGAAACGGGCAGATATTGTGGTGCGTATCCTGGAACTTTTTGAAGAAAAATACCGGCTGTTTCTGAAAACTCAGGATCTCACCCATATGGTGGAGGATTACCATGGCTTCCTGCTGAACAGGGGGAAAGAGGTACGGGTCCTGCAGCCGGGAGAAGAATATGTGGGAACCGCCCAGGGTATCGATGCGATGGGAAATCTTATCGTTATACGAAAGGACAACGGTAAGAAAGAAGAGGTCTTTGCCGGAGAAGTGTCTATTCGGGGGCTGTACAGCTATGTCTGAAAAGGAGAGGACAATGGAAGATAACAGAGTGGTGCTTTGCGGCGCCAGTGCTTACGAACAGAAATATTATTTTAACAAGGCTTTTTCCAAGCTGCCCCAGTCTATTCAGGAAGAGCTGCGCATTATCTGTGTGCTTTTTACAGAGGAGATCGGCGGGATCCTCACCCTGTCCTTTGATGAGGAGGGGAATCTGGAGCTGACCACAGAGGCGAAGGATTCGGACTATATGTATGATGACATTGGCAGCGGTCTGATGATCAAGGAAATTCAGCGTTCCCGTCGGGAAATGCTGGAGGAGCTGGAACTCTTTTATAAGGTTGTATTTCTGAAACAGAAAGTAGATTTAGAATGAAAACATTAACCATAGGAAATGTAGTAATGGACAATCCCCTGGTGCTGGCGCCTATGGCCGGTGTCACCGATATGCCCTTTCGGCTGCTGTGCAAGGAACAGGGAGCCGGCCTGATCTGTATGGAAATGGTCAGTGCCAAGGCGATTTACTATCACAATAAAAATACGGAGGAGCTGCTGCGGATCGACGAGAGAGAAAAGCCCGTCTCCCTGCAGCTTTTTGGTTCCGATCCCGAGATCATGGCAGCTATGGCTCATGAGATCCAGGACCGGCCTTTTGATATTCTGGACATCAATATGGGCTGTCCCGTACCCAAGGTGGTAAACAATGGAGAGGGATCGGCCCTGATGAAGGACCCTGCCCTGGTGCGAAAGATCGTGACGGCGGTGGTAAAGGCAGTGGATAAGCCGGTGACGGTGAAGATTCGCCGGGGCTTTGACGAGGAACATATCAACGCCCTGGAGATCGCCAAAATCATAGAGGATTGCGGTGCCGCAGCGGTGGCGATCCACGGCAGAACGAGAGAACAGTATTACAGCGGCAGGGCGGACTGGGAGATCATCCGTCAGGTCAAGGAGGCGCTGACCATCCCTGTGATCGGCAACGGTGATGTGACCTCTCCGGAAACAGCGGTGGCCATGATGGAGGAGACCGGCTGCGACGGCGTGATGATCGGCAGAGCTGTACGGGGGAATCCCTGGCTGTTTGCAGAGATCCTACACTATATGGAAACGGGAGAGCATAGGCCCCGGCCCACAGCAGAGGAAGTGAAGGAGATGATCCTCCGACACGCCCGGCTGCAGGTGGAATTGAAGGGAGAATACACGGCTCTGCGGGAAATGCGCAAGCATGTGGCCTGGTATACCGCAGGCTTTCCCCATTCTGCAAAGCTGCGGGCAAAGACCAATGAGATTTCCACCCTGGAGGAGCTGTGTGATCTGTTGAAGCTGTAAGGGAAAAAATGCAGGAAAACTAAGGGTTTTCGGGGGATTCGACGTCTTGACAGAGGTAAAAGTTCATATTATAATAGCATGATGCTGAGAATGGCAGGAAGATAAAAAAGAAGGGTATGCAAAAATGGAAAAAAAGAATTTAATGACCTATGCAGGGTTAAAGAAACTGGAAGATGAGCTCCATGACCTGAAGGTAGTTCGCCGTAAAGAAGTGGCTGAGAAGATCAAAGAGGCCAGAGAGCAGGGCGATCTTTCCGAGAACGCAGAGTATGACGCTGCCAAGGATGAGCAGAGAGATATCGAGGCTCGTATAGAGGAACTGGATGCCATCCTGAAAAATGCAGAGGTCGTTGTTGAGGACGAGGCCGATACCGAGAAGATCAATCTGGGCTGCAAGGTACTGGTTTTTGATGAAGAGTTTGAAGAAGAGGTAGAGTTCAAGATCGTAGGTTCTACCGAAGCTAACAGTCTGCAGGGCAAGATCTCCAATGAATCTCCCCTGGGCAAGGCACTGATCGGTTCCAAAGTAGGAGACACTGTTTCCGTAGAGGCACCGGCAGGCATGATGGATTACAAGATTTTAAAGATTGAAAGAAATATTTAGTTTACGATAAAGACAGGAGGAAAAAAGATGGCCGGACAGCAGAAGAATCAGGATCTGAATCAGCTTTTACAGGTGCGTCGGGACAAGCTGGCAGAGCTGCAGAGCAGAGGTAAGGATCCTTTTCAGATCACAAAATACGATGTCACCAACCATACCACAGACATTTTAAATAATTACGAGGAATTTGAAGGCAAAAAGGTTACTTTGGCCGGACGTATGATGTTTAAACGTGTCATGGGTAAGGCTTCCTTCTGTAATATTCAGGATCTTCCGGGACGCATCCAGTGCTACGTAGCCAGAGATGTTGTTGGGGAAGAGTCCTACGCCGATTTCAAAAAGTACGATATCGGTGATATCATCGGTGTGAAGGGTGAAGTGTTCAAAACCAAGACAGGAGAGATTTCCATCCATGCAGAGGAGATCGAGCTTCTGTCCAAGAGCCTTCAGACCCTGCCGGAGAAGTTCCACGGACTGACAGATACAGATACCCGTTATCGTCAGCGTTATGTCGATCTGATCATGAACCCGGAGGTAAAGGAGACCTTTATCAAACGTTCCCAGATCATCAAGGAGATCCGCAATTTCCTTGATAACCGCAATTTCATTGAGGTGGAGACACCTATGCTGGTATCCAATGCCGGCGGTGCAGCTGCAAGACCCTTCGAGACCCATTATAATGCACTGAATGAGGATGTGAAACTGCGTATTTCTCTGGAATTGTACCTGAAACGACTGATCGTAGGCGGTTTGGAGAGAGTATATGAGATCGGCCGTGTATTCCGTAATGAGGGTGTAGATACCCGTCACAATCCGGAGTTCACACTGATGGAGCTGTATCAGGCTTATACCGATTACGAGGGTATGATGGAACTGACAGAGAGCATGTTCCGTTACCTGGCTGAAAAGGTAATCGGCAGCACCAAATTTACCTACAATGGTATGGAGATCGACTTTGGTAAGCCCTTTGAGCGCATTACCATGGTAGATTGCATTAAGAAATATACCGGTATTGATTTCGACGAGGTTAAGACCGACGAAGAGGCCAAAAAGCTGGCTGACGAGCACAAGGTAGAGTACGAGGATCGTCATACCAAGGGAGATATCGTCAACCTGTTCTTCGAAGAGTTCTGCGAGAAGAATCTGATCCAGCCTACTTTTGTTATGGATCATCCTATCGCTATCTCTCCCCTGACCAAGAAGAAACCTTCCGATCCGGAAAAGGTAGAGCGTTTCGAGCTTTTCATCAACACCTGGGAGATGTGCAACGCTTATTCCGAGCTCAACGATCCCATCGATCAGAGAGAGCGTTTCAAACTGCAGGATGCAGCAGCAGATGCCGGTGACGAGGAGGCCAACCATACCGACGAAGATTTCCTGAATGCACTGGAAATCGGTATGCCCCCCACAGGTGGTATCGGTTACGGTATTGACCGTCTGGTTATGCTTCTCACAGACAGCCAGGCTATCCGTGACGTACTGCTGTTCCCGACGATGAAGAGTCTGGACAGACCGGAGGAGGCTGCACCGAAAGCAGCAAAGGAAGGAAAAGAGGAACCCCGGGAAAGCCTGAAGAGCAGTGTCAGCCGTGATGAGGCACTGGCTCTGTTAAAGAAATACAATACAGAACCCTTCCACATCCAGCACGCCCTTACTGTTGAAGGCGTGATGCGCTGGTTTGCCAAAGAGCTGGGCCATGGCGATGAGGAAGAATTCTGGGGTATCACCGGTCTCCTGCACGATATTGACTTTGAGCTGTATCCCCAGGAGCATTGTGTAAAGGCACCGGAGCTTCTGAAGGAAGGCAATGTCAGCGAGGAAATGATCCACGCCATCTGTTCCCACGGTTACGGTATCTGCTGTGATGTAGAACCTACTTTGGAGATGGAGAAGGTACTGTTTGCTGCTGATGAGCTTACGGGACTGATCTGGTCCTGTGCCCTGATGCGTCCCTCCAAGAGCACCAAGGACATGGAGATCAAGAGCCTGAAGAAAAAATACAAAGACAAAAAGTTTGCTGCCGGCTGTTCCAGAGAGGTAATCTCCCGTGGCGCAGAAATGCTGGGCTGGGAGCTGGATGAGCTTTTTGAGAAAACGATCCTGGCTATGAGAAGCTGTGAGGACAGCGTAGCCGAGGCAATGAAATAAATAAAATACATGATATAAAAAGAGCTTTTTACCTAAGGTGGTTTCACCGGGTAGAAAGCTCTTTTTTGTTGCCTGCATTTTTACAGATTTATCAGGGGATGAGAATTCCGCTGACCAGGACAAAATGGGA
>CAZUBP010000093.1:0-6933 GCA_964618605.1 uncultured Lachnospiraceae bacterium
GAAGGATATCCCCATCCGCTGAATGTCCAATATCCTCCATTAGTCTGATCATAAACCATTGAGCTACTTGTATATGTTTGGTCTACATTGATATTTTGACCCTGATAATATATCTTGTTATCCTCCGGAGCCTTCTGAATATCCGTAGGTTTACTGGTTGGAACGTCTCCGGATTCTGCAGCGTATTTGAAAGTATATGTTACACCTTCTTTGGCTGCAATCTTACATGTGGTGGAACCACTGTTCTCAATTGTAACATTAGTGATTACGTTCGTTGTGCTTGTTCCAAGTGAAAATGAGTAATCTACCGTTGCATCTGCAGTAAGTGTAATCTTTCCGCTTTCGCAATCGGTATCGGTTGCTTCATATTCAACGGTTCCGACGTACGCCCCCTTGGAGTCATCCCATGTAAGTGTAGCAGATACTTCCTTGCCGTTAATCGTAAGTTTTGTAACTTTACCACTTTCAACGGTCAGTGTTTTGCCATTCACGGTTGTTTCCGGAGTAACTGTCACAGTAAAGGTCAGTGTATCACCAGGCACAACATCTTCTGTTTTATCACACGTAGCAGCAACTTTAATTGCCGGCTTAACACCACTTACTGTCAATGTACCTGATTCATTACTGTTCATTTGACCCGTTTTACGACTAAAGCCAAAGCAGGCCACATACCCTGCATTTTTTGCCTCACTCACAAGTGCGGCTATACCCGGGTAGTTGCTTACATAATCGCCAAATGTGGACGAATCCCCTGCTGTTGGGTATAACTCTCCTTTACCACTAGCACCAAGTCCAGTAAGCAGATAGCCCTCTGCCGGTCTTACAAAGAAAACGATATATCCTGCTTTACTGCTGGAAGCAAAATTGCTGATAGCAAAGGAACCTGTCACAGACTGGGCATTTGACCATGTTGCACCGCTTGCATCATTAAAGTAAACATACATTACCTCAGCATTGCTGATCGTAGGGGTGAAAGAAAACGTATAGCCGCTGGAACTATTCGTAGATCTCGCAGCCGCATACGCAGTAAACTCATCTGCAGTAAACTCTATTTTTTTGCCGGAATGGTCGAAATCTACTTTTTCCGTAGTACCATCGTCTTTTACATGCACCAAT
Source organism: uncultured Lachnospiraceae bacterium (assembly GCA_964618605.1). Lineage (GTDB taxonomy): Bacteria > Bacillota > Clostridia > Lachnospirales > Lachnospiraceae > UBA11957. Next base: position 1,117 of record CAZUBP010000093.1, read on the forward strand.
GTGAGTTCATCGGCATCAACCAGTTCGGAGGACGAGAAGGAGACCTGTACATCTCCCTTGGGCTCGATCTCTTTTCCATCAGCATTGTGAAATTCGATATCCAGGCCGACAATATCGGTTACCTCAGTATCCTCATCTTCTACCGCTGCACGGATGGCTTCCTTGTCAACTTCCGTCAGCTTGCTCAGCTTTACTGTGGTTCCTTCCGGGAGCACGCCTTCCGGAGCAGTGATGGTGGCGGTGATGCCGTCACAGCTGCCCTTGTAGCTGAATGCCGGATAGGATACTTCCTCTGTCTCGGAGGCTTCGCTCTCGGCGGGCTCTTCAACTACAGCAGAAGAGGTCTCCTGCTGCTGTTCCTCCTGAGGCTCCTGGGAAGTCTCGGTATTTTCGGCAGAAGCGGTTTCCGTAGTAACGGAAGTCTCCTGCTGCTTTTCTTCTTCTTTGGTCTCCTCCTGTGCAGGAGTTTCTTCCTTATCATTAGAAGCCGTCTCCTGAGGAGTCTCTTCGGAAGCAGACTTTTCAGGTTCCACACTTACCTGTTCCGTCTTTTCCTTTTCTTTCTCCTGCGTCTGGGCAGCGGCGGGCTCTTCCACCTGTGACTCTACAGGTGTCTCGCTTTCCGTTGCTCGCAGGTAGGTGAGGTTGGTAAACGCACCACTGGTGCCCACAAGGGCGACTGCCAGTAATAGTGCTAACCATCTTTTAAGGGTTTTCTTCATAACTCTCCTACTCCTTTCCTGGCTTTATGCTCATAACAAGACTCGTTTTCCCCTACTTTCCGATGCTATGGGTAAAGTCCTTCTACAAGTGAAGTGGCGTCGGTTACCCCTAAAAGGTTCATATTTTTTCAACTTTTTTTTATTTTTTTTGAAATGTATGGTATACTTAACTCAATTACCGTACTTAATGTAAAGGAGATGACTTATTAATGAAGAAATATAACATGATCAAGACCTTTCAGCTGATCTTTTTTGTTGTATTAGCCGTGGTTTGCCTGGCAGTTGTCCTGCTGAATCCCGATATTTTTCATCTGGTGGCAAATGATGCTCACTTCCGATTGGTCTGTATTCTGATGTGGCTGGCTCTGGCCTTCTCCTTTATCTTTATTTTCCTGGATTTTTCCTTCCTGTCCTCTTACAAGAGGGATTTCAGTGAACTGGATTATGCGGTGCATTCCGACCCGGTGGCCGGTATCGCCAACCGTTACAGCTGTGACGCTCTTATCGAGCGTTATCTGGATAAGCCTCTGGACCCGAATTTCGGCTGTATTATGTTCGAGCTCACCAATATCCGTGAGATCAACCAGTTATTCGGTCATACCCAGGGCAATGCTTTGATTCGTGAATTTTCCACTATTCTGCAGGTTACGGCGGTGGATCTGTGCTTTGTGGGCCGCAACGGCGGCAACAAGTTCCTGGTACTTTTCGAGGAGGGCAGTATGGAGAAGATGCTGTTTTTCCTGAACCGTGTGAAGCAGAAGGTTGACCTTCATAACGATACAAATCCTCACTACTGTATGGAGTATCTCTACGGTGTAGCCTTTGATGAAGGAGGGGCGGCGCCTACGATTACCGATTTGATCGCTCTGGCCAACCGCCGTATCTACGAGAAAGGAGCTGCTGGTGGAAACGTAGCAGGACCTGCTGCTGCGAAAGATGTTCACTAACACTACGTGAGGATAACCTATGTCAGAACTGGACTATCAATATTTAGCCACGGTAGTGCAGAGGGCCCAGAAGGGCGACAGTGATGCCTTTGCCGAGCTTTACGCGGCTACCTATCAAAAACAATATCGTTTTGCCTGCAGCTATCTGAAGGATACCTACCTGGCCCAGGATGCGGTGCACGAGACCTATATCTCGGTACTGAAGGGTCTGGACAAGCTGAAGGATCCCAAGCTGTTTATTTCCTGGCTGAATCAGATCTCTTTCCGGGTCTGCTTCAAGATCCAGAAGCAGCAAAATCTCTATAACGAGCAGACTGCCCTGTATCAGGATGCGGCGGGGCTGCTCCCGGACGAGAGCAAGGATCCGGAGCTGCAGCTGGTATCTATAGACGAGAAGGAATACCTGCTGAAGCAGATCATCAATCTTCCCTTTTCCGAGTCCCAGGCCATTACCCTGAAGTACCTGAACAATATGACTCTGGACGATATCGCCGACATCATGGACATCAGTCGCAGTTCGGTGAAGCGCTACCTGGCCAGCGGTAAGGAACGCCTGGGTAAAATACTGCAGAAAGGATGATCGCTATGCTTTTTCGAAGAAAAGATAAAAAACAGCCGAAGCTGGATGCAGATACCGCAGCCGTTATGCTGGAAAACATCTTTGAAGCCTGTGATAGAGAGCCCAATACCATCCCTCTGTCGGTGCTGATGTCCTACAGCAATTATCGTCGGGAGCGTTTCATCCTGCAGAAGGTACTGCTGGTGCTGGTATTTCTCCTGTTTTGTCTGGTGCCTTTTCTCTTTGTTCCCCCTTCTTTTTCGGTGAACAATACCAATATCGGCACCCAGAAGGATCCTCTGTATGAGGTAACGGTGACCTCTTCTCTGGTTCCTGTGAAGCGGGTGACAGCTACGCTGGGAGGCACCTATATTCCCATTTATGAGACGGCGAACCATGTATATCAGGTTTCTCCGGAAGCCAACGGGGAGCTGGTGATCACGGTGACCCTGGCCAACAATCAGGTAAATTCCCAGTCTATTCTGGTGGAGGATGTGGATGTTGCGGCGCCTACGCTGCTGAGCAATGTCCAGGAGGGGGATACGATCTCTCTCTACGTGGAGGATACGGATTCCGGTATTGATTATGACAATGTTTACGCTGTCAAAAGTGATGGCGAGACGGTGAAACCGGTGTCCATAGACGAGGAAGCGGGTCGCATCGACTTCGCTTATCCGGAATATCCCATGAATATTTATATCCCGGATCGGGCAGACAACGTGCTCCATCTGGTACTTACCCTGCATTAGGGAGTGGGTCTATTTTTATATACCCAATGATTTTGATTTAAAGGAGGCTCGAAACATGCGATCTGCTCTGTATAGACCTATACATAAGACGCTTGTTTCTCTGGGCCTCTTTTTGTGTGTTCTGGGGGGCTCTCTCACGGGGTGCTCCGGGGAGGCCCAGGGGGCAGAGACCTCTACGGCGGCGGAGACTCATCGCCAGACGCTGACGACTTTTCTTACCCCCACTGCGGATGGGACTCTGACCCAGGAATCGGACACGGTGACTCTGGACGCTTCCCATCTGGATGCGGGGTATCTCATGGTGTGCTATACCGGGGACGCCGATGCGGTGCGGGTGCAGATCACGGATCCCCAGGGGGTGATCTATACCTATCCGGTGCCGCCGGGGACCAATGCCACCCTGCCTTTGACGGGGGGCGACGGGGAGTATCAGGTGAGTGTGCTGGAGCATGCCTATGATGATCTCTATGCTTTGTGTCTTTCCTGGAGCAGCCAGGTGACTATTACCGATGAATTTACTCCTTTTCTCTATCCCAATCTCTACTGCTGGTACACCGGTGACAGCAAGGCGGTGCAGTACGGCATGGAGCTTTCCGATGAGTCTACGGATGATCTGGATTATGTGGAAAGGGTCTACCATTATGTGACGGAAAATATTGTGTACGATACGGAGCTGGCGGCCAATGCCCCTCTGGATTATCTCCCGGATATCGATGCTACCATGGATTCCGGCAAGGGTATCTGCTTTGATTATGCGGCTTTGATGACGGCGATGCTTCGTTCCCAGGGTATTCCTACCAAGCTGGAGGTGGGGTATTCCGGTCAGGTGTACCACGCCTGGATCAGTGTGTATCTGGAGGAAAAGGGCTGGGTAGACAATATTATTTCTTTTGACGGCAACAGCTGGTCTCTCATGGATCCGACGCTGGCGGCTTCCAATTCCGCCTCTTCGGTGAAAAAGTATGTGGGGGACGGTTCAAATTACACGGTGAAATATTACTATTAAGGTATGCAGGGAGGACACTATGGACAAGTCAACAGGGGCAACGAGGCCCTTTACCAATGGAGAAATTTCCGCTTTCTGCGGGCAGCTGGCGCTGCTTTTGCAGTCGGGTATTTCCTCTCTTGAGGGAATTACCATTATGCTGGAGGATGCCCAGAATGAGGCGGAGCGGCAGATCCTCACCGGGATGCTGGACCGGCTGAATGAAACGGGCAGTCTGGCCCAGGCTCTGGAGGCGCCGGGGGTATTTCCGCCTTATCTGGTACACATGGCCCAGATCGGTGAGGAGACGGGTACCCTGGATCGGGTCATGGCGTCTCTGTCCCGGTACTATGACCGGGAGGATGCCATCCGCCGCAGCGTGAAAAGTGCGGTGACTTATCCTTTGATCATGGCGGCTATGATGATCGTGATCATTCTGGTGCTGCTGGTGAAGGTAATGCCTATATTTAATCAGGTTTTCGTGCAGCTGGGCACGGAAATGACGGGATTTTCCCGGACGCTGATGCAGCTGGGTACTCTGCTGAATGCCCATGCTCTGGTGCTGGTGGTGATCCTGCTGGTGATCGCCGGGGTGGTTTTCTGGGCTTTCCGCACGGTTTCCGGTATGCACTTTGTGCAGCGGCTGGGACACAGGCTGCCTTTTACCCGAAGGATCTATGAGAAAACAGCGGCCTGCCGGTTCGCCGACGCTATGTCCCTGACGCTGGCCAGCGGCCTGCATCCGGAGCGGAGCATGGAGCTGGTGTGCGAGCTGAATGAGGACGAGATCTTCGCTGAAAAGCTGGCTAAGTGCCGCCGTCTCCAGGCAGAGGGCGTGGAATTTGCCGAGGCTATGCACCAGGCAGGGATCTTTACCGGCACCTACGCCCGGATGATCACGCTGGGTTCCCGCACCGGTTCTCTGGAACAGGTGATGGGGCGGATCGCTTCTCTGTATCAGGAGGAGATCGATACCCGACTTTCCAATATGCTGGCAGTGCTGGAGCCTACGCTGGTGATCCTGCTGTCTCTGGTGGTAGGGGTGATCCTGCTGTCGGTTATGCTGCCTTTGATGGGTATTTTGTCCAGTATCTAATGTTTTGACGGGAGTGTTTGCTATGGCACGTTTTCAACGCAATAAATCTTCATCTCAGGGAAAGGGATTTTTCCTGGCTGTGGTGGTATTTCTGGTGATCCTGGCTGTCTTTTGGAGCAGCATCAACAGTTTTTCCCAGGATACTATGCGGCGTCAGGAGGAAAATCTGGAAAATGCCCTGCAGCGCAGCATTACCTATTGCTATGCGGCGGAGGGGGCCTATCCTGAGGATCTGGATTATCTGAAGGAGCATTACGGTGTGACCTGGGATGAGGACAGTTTTTTCGTGGATTATCAGGTGCGGGGGGCCAATATTTACCCCGACGTGACCATTATTCCGCTGAAGGGGGAGGTGCAGTAGGATGCGTTTTTCTCATCGACAACGGCATGTCATTGACCTGCTTTTCCCTGTGGCGCTCTTTTTCGTCTTTGCCCTGTCGGCTTTGACGGTGATCCTGCTGGCCACCCATGTGTACCAGAAAACCACGGAGGAATCCACCTTGAATTACACCGCCCAGACGTCTCTTTCCTATATCCGGGAAAAGGTGCGGCAGGCGGACGAGGAGGGGCAGATCGGCTTTACCCAGCTGGAGGATTGCCAGGCGCTGACTCTGACCCAGACCCAGGGGGAGGATACCTATGTGACCTATATTTACGCCTGGGAGGGCAGTCTCCGGGAGCTGTTTGTCCGGGAGGGAACGGCGGTTTCCCCTGGGGACGGCCGAGAGATTTTGTCTGTGAATTCTTTTTCCATAGAAA
>CAZUBP010000094.1:0-6838 GCA_964618605.1 uncultured Lachnospiraceae bacterium
AATCAGCCCCTATCAGCAAAATTTTGGACATCGCCCTCAAAAACAAGCTTCAAATACCCAAGCACCGCCGCCAGCAACGCTATTTGGGACATCGCCCTCAAAAACAAGCTTCAAATATCCAATCCCGCCGCCAGCAACACTATTTTGGACATCTCACTGCTAAACCATCCCCCAAATGTCCAATCGCCAGTAAAAAAGACAGCCCCACAAAAGGGCTGTCTTTCTTTCACATTTCACAAGCAGCTAACCTGCCTCCTACACAATACTTTTTCTCGGGCAGGCGGCTTTACATTGTCCGCAGTTGGTACACAGATCGTAGTCGATCCGGGGTACGTTGTTTTCCAGCTTGATGGCGCCTGCGGGACAATTCTTCTCACACTTCTTGCAGGCGATACAGCCGGCGTCACACTGGACGATTACAGCCTTACCACGTTCGGTACAGCTGCAGGCCACATGAGTTTCGGAGTCATAGGGCACCAGAGAGATCAGGTGCTGCGGACAGGCTGCGATACATTTCTTACAGGATTTACATTTTTCCTTGTTTACTACAGCCACGCCGTTTACCACATGGATGGCGTCAAAAGGACAGGAACGCACACAGTTGCCATAACCCAGACAGCCGTTGCTGCAGATCTTGGATCCGCCGTTAGGTACATAGGCCATCATGGCACAGTCCTCGATACCGGTGTAGGTGTACTGGATCTTAGATTTGTTGCAGTCGCCGCCGCAGTGTACAAAGGCTACCATCTGGCGCTTGTTCTCTACTGTTTCTCCCATGATAGCGCCTACCTTGGCTGCTACCGCTGCTCCGCCTACGGGGCAACCGTCTGCAGGGGCCTCACCCTTGGCGATAGCTGCTGCCAGGCCGTCACAGCCGGGATAACCGCATCCGCCGCAGTTATTTCCCGGGAGTACCTCCCGGACAGCGGTTTCTCTGGGATCTGTTTCTACATAAAAGGTTTTACCGGCTACGCCCAGGAGAATACCGATCACAATACCGGTGCCTCCTACCATTACGGCTGCCAGAATAATTGCTGTCATCATATTTCATCCACCTCCTAGATCAATCCGGAAAATCCGAAAAAGGCGATGGACATCAGTCCTGCCGTCAACAGTACCACCGGCATACCCTGAAAGGCTTCCGGAATATCATTGTATTCGAGTTTTTCCCGCAGACCGGCCATGATTACGATGGAAACCGTAAAACCTACAGCCGTAGCGATACCGGCAACGGTACTCTGGAGAACACCGTAGTCATTCTGCACATTTGTCAGGGCCACGCCCAGCACGGCACAGTTGGTGGTGATCAGGGGCAAATATACACCCAGACTCTTGTACAGGGCGGGAATCGTCTTTTTCAGGAACATTTCCACCAGCTGTACCAGAGCGGCGATTACCAGGATGAATACGATGGTCTGCAGATAGGTAATATCCGCAGGCAGCAGGATCAACCGGTAGATCACGCTGGTTACAAAGGATGCAATGGTGATAACGAAGATAACAGCGCCGCCCATACCGGCTGCTGTATCGATTTTTTTGGATACGCCAAGGAAGGGACACAGACCCATGAACTGGCTTAAAACCACATTGTTGACAAAGGCTGCGCCGATGGCGATCATGATCAGTTCTCTCATGCTTTTTCCTCCTTCTCAACACTTTCCTGGGCTGCCTGTCTGCCGCTGCAGATACGGTTGCCGCAATTCATGCAGCTGGTGCGGGAACAGGCTGTGGTGCCGTCCTCCTGTCTCCTGGCACTGCCGATCTTGAACTTATTCTGGAAAGCAATGAGGAAAGCCAGTACAAAGAAGGCTCCCGGTGCCAGAATAAAGATGGTAATAGGCGTGTAGATGGAAGGCATAACCGTAAAGCCGAAGATCTTGCCGGTACCCAAAAGCTCACGGACGATACCGATGCAGGTAAGACCCAGGGTAAAGCCCAGGCCCATGCCGACACCGTCAAAGATGGAGGCAATGACCTTATTCTTGGAAGCATACGCCTCCGCACGGCCTAAAATAATACAGTTTACAACGATCAGAGGGATATAGATACCCAGTGATGAGTACAGCGAGGGAATAAAGCCCTGCAGCAAAAACTGTACGATAGTTACAAAGGAGGCCACGATAACGATGTAGGCGGGCATACGCACACTGTCGGGGATCACCTTTCTCAGCATGGAGATGATCATATTGGACATGGTCAGGATCACCATGGTGGTCAGGCCCATACCCAGGCCGTTGATGGCGCTGGTGGTTACCGCCAGAGTAGGACACATACCAAGGAGCAGCACGAAGGTGGGATTTTCCTTGATCAGTCCGTTATATAAACGTTCAATTGGTGTATTTTCTTTCATCTTACTCTTCACCTCCCAGAGATCTAAAGGCGGCCAGACCGGCATTGACGCCGTTGGTCATGGCTGTGGTGGTGATGGTGGCACCACTGAGGGCATCGATTTCGTTATCGGCGGTGGCGCCGGTCTTGCTGAAGGCGATCTGATCAGCCTGAATGCCCACAAACTGGCTCTTGAAAGCGTCGGTGTCGGCATTCATACCCAGACCGGCGGTTTCACTGATGGACAGAATAGAGATACCGTTTAAGGTGCCGTCCAGGCGAATACCCATCATAAAGCTGATGTCGCCGCCGTAGCCCTCGGGATCTACTATAGACAGAACATAGCCCAAAAGCTGACCGGAGCTGTCCTTTGCCGCAAGGATCTCCGACAGGGTCTGCACCTCGTAGCCCTCCTGCACCATAGCAGCCTGGGCAGCTTCCAGATCCTCGGTATCAGCCTCAAAGGTAACGGCATCGGAAAATACCTCCTGACAGGAGTTTTCTTTTGTCAGACGTTCCTGAGTGGCAATAGGTTCCTTGGTAATGCTGTATACATAGCCCAGCAAAATACCGGCTACCAGCGTAATCATTAATAAAGCGAAGGCATCTTTCAGTATTTTTTTCATTTCGCACGTCCTCCCCGTCCAAAAGCTTTACGAATGGTTACCCGCTCCAGCAGGGGAACCAGCAGGTTGGAGAAGATGATGGCATAGGATACGCCTTCTGCACTGGCTCCGAACAGACGGAAGATACCCGTCAGCACGCCGAGAATAATACCGTAGTATACACGGCCCATAGGGGTAATGGGGGATGTTACATAGTCTGTAGCCATGAACCAGGCACCCAGCATCAGACCGCCGGTGCAAAGCTCGCAGGCCAGATAATACAGATCAAAGCCGTGACCGCCAAAAAGCAGTACGAAAATGCTGAAGCTGCCGATATAGAATACCGGGATCTTCCAGTCAATGATCTTCTTTACACACAGGAAAATGCCGCCCAGGATCAACAGTATTGCGGAGGTTTCTCCGATGGTTCCCTTGGTATAACCGATAAAGGAAGCCAGCAGGTTGATACTCTCTCCTGCTTTTACTGCTGCCAGAGGTGTAGCTCCGGATACTGTATCCACAACGGGAAGCAGGGTGGTCTTTGCCAGAGAGAAATCGCACATTTTTCCTGCAAAGGAGATCAGCAGGAAGCATCTGGCGCCCAGGGCCGGGTTCATAAAGTTCTCGCCCAGACCGCCAAAGAGCATTTTTACGATAATGATGGCAAAGGCAGAACCCAGAATGGGCATCCACCAGGGTACACTGACGGGCAGGTTCATGCCCAGTAAAAGGCCGGTAACCACTGCACTGAAATCTCGCAGTGAGGGGGGCTTTCTCAGAATTTTATCCATAAGTGCCTCAAAAATACAGGAAGAGGCAATGGACAGGGCAAGGATCATCAGGGCACGGGGGCCGAAATTGATGACGCCGAAAATGGCTGCGGGAGTCAGAGCCGCTACCACCATTTTCATCAAATGGCAGGAGTCTGCCTTAGCACGCACATGGGGAGAGGCTGAGACGTTCAGTAATCTTTTTTCTTCCGACATGGTCTACTTGCCTCCTTTCGCATTTTGTTTTCTTCTTTCGGCCAGAATGGTCTGACGCATAGACTTGATGGACTGAGCCAGCAGTCGCCGGGAGGGGCAGATGAAGCTGCAGCAGCCACATTCTACACATTCCATGCCGTACCATTTTTCAAAGGCCTTCTGGTCATGATGCTCGGCAAATCTGGCCAGTCTGGCGGGAATCAGCTTCTCGGGACAGACACTCATACAACGGCCGCAGTTGACACAGGGCATCTGATGTACGGCCTTTACCGTATCTCTCTTCATGCAAAGCACGCAGTTGGAGGTTTTGGTGGTGGGAATCTGGGTGTTATAGAGAGAGAATCCCATCATAGGACCGCCGGAAATGATCTTCTCCGGCTGGCATACCAGTCCCCCTGCTGCCTCAACCAGTTCCTCCATCATCGTACCGCAGCGGATCTCCAGAGTGCAGGGATGGGCCACTGCACTGCCGGTTACCGTTACGATACGGCGGATCAGCGGTTTCTGGAAAACAACAGCCTTGTAGATAGCCGTCATGGTTTCCACATTGTTCACGATACAGCCTGCATCTGCAGGGAGACCGGAGGAATTGATCTGGCGACCGGTTACTGCCTCAATGAGGAAACGCTCACCGCCCTGAGGATACTTGGCGATCATGCATTTAACCTCAATGCGGTCATCGTCCTTTGTTTTCTCCTCCATGAGTTCAACGCAGTCCATCTTGTTCTCTTCGATACAGATGTAGCCTTTGGCATGGGGAAACAGCTGCAGCACGATCTTCAATCCGGCAATGATCTCGTCTGTTCTTTCCAGCATCAGACGATAATCACTGGTCAGGTAAGGTTCGCACTCAGCGCCATTTACCAATATGTATTCGATCTTCTCCGGTTCCTTGGGAGACAGCTTAACTCTGGTGGGGAATCCGGCTCCTCCCATACCGATAACACCGGCATCGCCGATTCTCTTCAGGATTTCTTCATGGGATAAGGTAGTGGGATCTGCCGGTTCCGGGTAGGTCACCTCCTGATATTCGTGATCATTTTCCAGCTCAATGGCTGTGGTTACAGATCCGTTCAGGGTCAGGTGATCAGCAATACCTTTAACGGTACCGGATACTGAAGCAAAAATGGGGGCCGATACGAAACCGCCGGCCTCTGCAAGCTTCTGACCTGCCAGTACATGATCACCTTCCTGTACTACCGGTACAGCCGGTGCTCCGATATGCTGGGATAAGGGATAAAAAAGATTCCCCTGGGGAAGATATTCCCGAATAGGGGTGTTTTTGGATAAGGATTTTGCTCCCCGAGGGTGGACGCCTCCATGAAACGTATACTTCTCTCTACTCATTCTTTCCTCCACAATAATTTCTATTGTTAAACTTTTAACACGTTCTAGTATATCTCTCTGAGAGGTTTTTTGCATTAGTTTTTATACAATTCGAGACAATTTGGTTAAATACACCAAAATACGCAATTTCCATTGTGCATGTTGTATATAAATACATAGTATCATCAAAAAAAGGCAATGTGCCGGGGATTTCAGCACATTGCCTTTGGGGTTGCTTATAGGATTTTGTCGGCTTAGAAGCCCAGCTCGTCTCCGCAGAGAATGACGATAATACGGCCCTGCACCATGGATTTTCTGGTGATGAGGATCTGGCCGCAGATACAGCCGGGGCTCAGGCAGTCGGAACAGATGCCGGTAACGGCGCAGGGCGTTTTGACCCCTACACGAATGGCATTGGCGGGACAGGCCTGGGTACGGATACGTTTTACGGCGGACTCTGCATCATCACACAGCTTATTCATGGAAGCCAGTACAATGACCTGCTTCGGTCCGTAGGCCAGACAGGCTACCCTGTTGGAGGCGCCGTCAATATTCACCAGCATACCGTCCTTGGTAAAAGCATTGGTGCTCATGAGATGGAAATCGGCGCACACCATCCGTCCGTATATGGCACGGGCTTCCTCCGGTGTCTTGCCGCTGTGGCGGTCGATCAGCTGATAGTCTCCCTCTTTAATGGCGTCCATGACACCGGCCTCCACCATACTCTCGGAACCGCCCCAGGCGATGGACGATCCGGCAGGCATCAGCTCCAGTATTTTCCGGCAGGCTTCCTCCTTTGTGGCACAGTAGCAGGCAGTCATTCCTCTTTTTTCAAACTGGGGAATCAGGGTTTTGGCAGCATTTTCATAAGCAGCGGCTTTGTAGGACATATGCTTTTCCTCCTTTTATATAGGTAGATTAATGTTTATGATACATACGATCCTCGGTCTCATACCGGGGTTCACAGGTCAGATGCAGGCCCAGACGTTTGAAGATCTGTTCGTCCACAGCGGATAACAATACAGTGGAATGGGCCTCGCAGCCCTTCAGCTTCGGCAGCTGCTCCATGGCCTTTCCTGCCAGGGGATTGGTTGAGGCAGAGGCAGACAGGGCGATTAGGATCTCGTCCATATGGAGACGGGGATTTCGGCTGCCCAGATATACGGTTTTCAGATCCTGAATAGGAGCAATTGCCTCCGGCGCTACCAGCTTTACTTCATCCGGTATACCTGCCAGCTCCTTCAGGGCATTTAACAGGGCTGCGGAAACGGCCCCCAGAAGTTCCCCGTTGCGGCCGGTAACGATACGGCCATCGGGTAATTCAATGGCGGCTGCAGGCTGATTTCCGGCTTCCTCTTCCCGGCGCAGCGCCTCACTGGCTACGGTGCGATCCTGCACCGTAATACCGGCCTGCTGCATCAAAAGCTCCAGCTTGTACAGATCGTCTCTGGATTCGCCGTAACGCTTGTGGTCACACAGACATTTGTAATACCGGCGAATGATCTCCTGACAGGAGGCTGCTCGGCACGCATCATCGTCAACAATACAGTTTCCCGCCATATTTACCCCCATATCTGTGGGGGATTTGTAGGG
>CAZUBP010000095.1:0-6678 GCA_964618605.1 uncultured Lachnospiraceae bacterium
GTTTCCACGCTCAACCTTTACTATCCTATCATTGTTCGTATTCGTCAAGAAATCCTACGTCTCCGCAGGCATTGTCTAGCTTGATTTCAGGGCTTTTATGGCTCCTTACGTGTCTTTCCTTGACATCAAACAAACCGTCTCGACATGGCTAGTGTGCCCGAATTGGTCTACAGGGGTGACTTCCTCCAGCCGGTAGCCTGCTTCTCCCAGGATCTTTACGTCCCGGGCCAGGGTGGCGCTGTCGCAGCTGACGTAAACGAGGCGCTTGGGCTGCATCTTTACGATGGTGTCCAGAACCGCCTGGTCGCAGCCCTTTCTGGGGGGATCCACCACGATAACATCCGCTTTGATGTGATTCTTTTCGTACTGCTCCGGAAGGACATCCTCGGCCTTTCCCACGAAAAATTCTGCGTTATGTATATGATTGAGGGCGGCATTCTTCCGGGCGTCCTCTATGGCGTCCGGCACGATCTCCACACCGTACACCTGTCCCGCCTTCTTAGCCAGAAACAGGGAAATCGTACCGATACCGCAGTAAATGTCCCACACCGTTTCTGTTCCGGTCAGGTTGGCATACTCCAGAGCCTTTCTGTATAATTTATCCGTCTGCACAGGGTTTACCTGATAGAAGGAAAGGGGTGAGATCCTGAACTTTACCTCGCCGATGGTGTCGGTGATGTAGCTCTGTCCCCGAAGGGTGCGGATCTCCTCTCCCAGGATTACATTGGTCTGCTCCATATTGACGTTTACGGTAATACTGGTCATGCCGGGAATTTCCATGAGGCTGTCTGCCAGCTTCTCTTCTCCGGGAATTTTTCTCCCGTTAATGATCAGGCACACCATGATCTCCCCTGTGGAAAAGCCGCAGCGAATCAGCACATGGCGCACAAGACCTGTGCCGGTAGCTTCGTCGTAGGGCTCAATATCCCAGGCCTTCATATGGGAGATCACCTTTTCCAGGATCTCCCCGTTAACCTCTTTTCCCAGGAGACAATCTCCCTGAGGTACCGGCACAATGGCATGGGTACGGCCTGCGTAAAAGCCGGCCACGATCTCCCCCTCCTTTGTCCGTCCAATGGGGAATTGGGCCTTATTGCGGTAGCGCCAGGGGTCCTCCATGCCGATAATGGGTTTCATGGGAGGATTTTTCACGCCACCAATACGTATCAGATTGTTTTTTACTTTCTCATATTTGAAGGCCAGCTGTTTCTCATAGCTCAGCTCCTGGATCTGACAGCCGCCGCATACTCTGGCCTTGGGGCATCTCGGCTCCACCCGGTCCGGGGAAGGCTGCAGGATCTCCATAAGCCGTCCGAAAGCATACTGTTTTTTGCACTTCATCAGCCTTGTGCGTATCCTGTCTCCCGGCAGGGCATCCTTTACAAACAGGGTATAGCCGTCATCTGTACGGCCAATGCCCTCGCCCTCATTTCCCAGTGCGGTGATCGCAACCTCTATTTCCTGATTTTTCTGATATTGTGCCATGGATCTTCTCCTCTATTACTGGGGACTGGTCTTTCTGATGTTGGACTCAAACAACCGGTTGTAGCCCAGCCATCCCATTTCCTCTCCTGCATTGTCCAGCAGTTCCTTCATGGTTTCCATTTTTGCGTCGGTATTGTCTGCCAGATTCAGAGCCATTGCCTCTGCCAGGGCCGGCTTCTTGGGTGAACCGTACTCATACTCCCCGTGGTGCGCCAGAATACAGTGTTTCAGCTCGCTCTCCAGCCTTCTGGGGAAGCCCTCAATACGGATGGCCGCATCATGCACCATCTCTGCACCGATCATAATATGTCCCAACAGCTGTCCGTCATCGGTATAATCGTTCATGGGGAAGGCGGAAATCTCTTTTGTCTTGCCCATATCGTGCATCAGTGCCGCTGTGATCAGCAGATCACGGTTCAGCATGGGATATTGCTTCACATAATATTCGCAGAGTCTGGTAACGCTCAGGGTATGCTCCAGCAGGCCCCCTACAAAGCCGTGATGTACGGTTTTGGCAGCTGAACTAAACTTAAAAACTTTGGCAAACCGCTCATTTTCAAAGTACATGTTCAGCATTTTTTTCAGATAGGGATTTTCCACGGACCCTATATAGGCCAGCAGCTCCCGATACATATCCTCGATATCGTAGGCAGAGACCGGCAGATAATCTGCGGGATCATACTCTCCCTCCCCCACACGGCGCACACGCTTGATATTCAGCTGCAGTGCCCCGGCAAAGGTCACAATATCTCCCATGATCTCCACATAATCCAGGTCGTCGAAATCGTCAATGCCGTTGGAATTGGGATCCCATATTTTACCGTCCAGGGTACCTGTTTTGTCCTGGAGAATAACGTTGTCATAGGGTTTTCCGTTTTTTGTCATTGCTGACTGTCTGTGCTTGCACAGGTAGATGCAGGACACTCTTTCCCCGTCCCGCAGATCCTTAATATATTTCATGTATTTGCCTCTTTTCCATAGTCTGTCTTGCATAATTGCGGAGATGTGGATCCGCTCCCTCCATGATACAAAAACGCCGGCCTTTCTGCAAGCAGAAAAGCCGGCTATCTCATGTAAAACAGCGGTTCCCGGGAAACCTGCTGTTCTACCGTCCCTGTATCGTTATGTTAAATTCTACCTCCACATAGCCTTCTGCACTGCTGCGCATAACGGAGATCGTCACCTTCTCTCCCACCTTATGCTGGTTCAGTATGTTATTGAAGGCGGCCATGGTGCCTATCCCTGTCTCGTTCAGCTTGTATACAATGTCACCAGCCTGTATGCCGGATTCCATGGCCGGGGAATCCTTTTCCACGCTGTCCACCCATATACCTTTGGGAATACCCGTGTTTTCGGAAATGGTGCCGGTTACATCCTGTCCTGTGATGCCAACGCAGGCGATCTCCTCATTGTTGCAAAGCTTTTCCACAACATCCACGATCTCGTCAATGGGGAGGCAGACCATCTGTCCCAGGCCCTTGGTATCCAGCAGCTGCTGGGCCATAATGCCTACGACCTTTCCCTTCATATCTACCAGGATACCGCTGCCCTCTTCACTTGCCGGGATATCCGTACACAAAATATGATAGGCATTATCTGTAACGTTGCACAGGTTGCTGACGGAGGTTACAAAGCCGGCAGATATAGCGTCGGCATACCCCATAGGACTTCCCAGAGCCACCACTGCATCCCCCTGCTTAATACCGCTGTAACGGGTAAGCTCTGCGGGCGAGATTTTTTCTCTTGTTTCTTGTTCCACGTTGTCCTTATCCACACGGATCACTGCCAGACCGGTGGCGGTATCGGACTTAACAAACCGGGCATCGGAAATACTGCCGTCTGCAAAGGTGACCATGATCCTCTTTACATTCTCTACCACCCGGTATTCCGTCAGGATATAGTAGCCGTTATTTTCCTGAGCTACGATCAGTCCACTGAGCTGTCCCTGATTCTCGTAGGTCTCGTTAAACCAGTCCTTGTCCTCCGTTACACCGATCACCGTAACCATGGAGGCAGCCAGATCTTCCTTCATAGCTACCAGATCCGCAGACATCTGCGTCAAGGATTCTACCGTGGTGATCTGGGGCGTTGTAGCTTCCGTTGTTTCCTCCAAAGAGGAGGTCTCTTCTGTTTCTTCCGTCTCCGATACAGCGGACGAGGTCACCGATTCCTCCGTTTCCGACGATGCTTCCTCTGTCTCGCTGGCTGCCGTCTCAGAGGTGAGCGTGCTCTCCTCTCCTGTAAGACTTAAGATCTCACTGCTCACTGCCTGATTATTTTCCCCATCCGGTCGGGAGGTACCCAGATCCACCTGTACTGTCTTTCCGGAATTTACCTTTTTGTCTATCCGAGGGTAGACAAATACAAGGATCAGCACCACCACTATGCCAAAAATCAGTCCGGAAAAAGCGGCGGCTAATCCTCGCTTCAGCCATTTCGTATAAGGTTTTTGTTTTTTTACCTGTTCTTTCAGGAAATCGTAATTGTCACTCATGGAAAAAGTGTAGCAAACAGTTATGAACTTTTTATGAATGAATCACGAACTTTACCTTTTCAATGCCCCTTTCATAGAGTAAAATGATACACATACGGGGGAACCCCCGCAAAAGGAGTTATTATGAATAAAAAAGCTATCCATATTTTGGAATTTGATAAGATCCTGGAGCAGCTTACCGGGGAAGCCGGTTCCTCTCTGGGAAAACAATACTGCCGGGAGCTTCGCCCCTCCGCAGACCTTCAGCAGATCCGCCTGTGGCAGACGGAGACCAAAGACGGACTGTCCCGCCTTTTTCGCAAGGGTAATCTGTCCTTCTCCGGAGTCACGGATATCCGTGGTTCTCTGAAGCGTCTGGAGATCGGCAGTGTCCTGGGCATGGGAGAGCTGCTGCGGGTGCGCAAGCTGCTGGAAAATACCGCCAGAGTCAAAGCCTATGGCCGCCACGATACGGCAGATTCTCCGGTGGACTCTCTGGACGGCTACTTTGACCAGCTGGAGCCTTTGTCTCTCCTTTCCGCCGAGATAGACCGCTGCATTCTCTCTGAGGAGGAAGTCAGCGACGATGCCTCCCCCACCCTGCGGGATATCCGCCGTCAGATGCGCACCACCAACGAAAAGGTGCACAGCCATTTGAATACTCTGGTGAATTCTTCTCTCCGCACCTATCTTCAGGACGCTGTGGTAACCATGCGAAACGGCCGCTACTGTGTGCCCGTAAAGGCGGAATATAAGGGACAGGTTCCCGGTATGATCCACGATCAGTCCGCCACCGGTTCCACCCTTTTCGTAGAGCCTTCCGCTGTGGTAAAGCTGAACAACGATCTGCGGGAGCTGGAATTAAAGGAACAGGCAGAGATCGAGGCTATTCTGGCCCGTCTCTCCAACGAGACAGCACTGCATCTGGAGGAATTGCTTACGGATCTGCAGGTCATGGGACAGCTGGATTTCATTTTTGCCCGGGCTTCCCTGGCCATGAAACAGAATGCTACAGAGCCGGTATTTAACACCGAGGGTCGGGTACATCTCAGAAAAGCCCGCCATCCCCTGATCGAAAAGCACCGGGTCGTACCTATAGATATTGAGCTTGGACGGGATTTTGACCTGCTCATCGTCACCGGTCCCAATACCGGCGGTAAAACGGTTTCCCTGAAAACCGTAGGTCTGCTGACACTGATGGGCCAGTCCGGCCTGCATATTCCGGCTCTGGATCGCAGTGAACTGGCGATTTTTCATGAAGTGTATGCGGACATCGGTGATGAGCAGAGCATCGAACAGTCCCTTAGTACCTTCTCTTCCCATATGACCAATATCGTTTCCTTCCTGGATACTGCCGACCGAAATTCTCTGGTTCTCTTTGATGAGCTTGGGGCCGGTACAGACCCCACGGAGGGTGCTGCTCTGGCCATTGCCATTCTTTCCTATCTCCATGAGAGAGGGATCCGCACCATGGCCACCACCCATTACAGTGAGCTGAAGGTATATGCCCTCTCCACACCGGGAGTGGAAAATGCCTGCTGTGAATTCAGTCTGGAGACGCTGCAGCCTACCTACCGTCTCCTGATCGGTGTCCCCGGCAAGAGTAATGCCTTTGCCATTTCCTCCAAGCTGGGACTGCCGGATCATATTATTGACCGGGCTAGGGAACAGATCAGCAACGAGGCGGAATCCTTTGAGGATGTCATCTCTCAGCTGGAAACCAACCGTATTGCCCTGGAAAAGGAGAAACAGGAGCTGGCAGATTCCCGCCGGGAAGCAGAAGCCCTTCGGGAAAAGCTGCAGACCCGCCAGGACAAGCTGGATACCCAGCGAGACCGGATCATCCGGGAAGCCAACGAACAGGCCCATGCCATTCTCCGGGAAGCCAAGGAATATGCCGATCAGACTATGAAGGATTTCCAAAAATTCGGCAAGGAGGCCATCTCCGCCCGGGAAATGGAGCAGAAGCGTTCCGAGCTGAGGCAGAAGATGTCCAAGGCAGAGAAGAACATGAGCCAGAAAAAGGCTGCCGATGCCCCGGGACAGGCTCCCGATCCCAAGAAGCTCCATCTGGGAGATATGGTAAAGGTACTCAGCATGAATCTGAAGGGTACTGTAAGCTCTCTGCCGGATCAGCGAGGCAATCTTTTCGTACAGATGGGTATTATCCGCTCCAAGGTGCATATTTCCGATCTGCGTCTTATTGATGAGCCGGTGATCCAGTCAGAAAAGCTGTCCCGCACCAGTCAGGGCAAGCTGCGGATGTCCAAATCCTCCTCCGTAGGTATCGAGATCAATCTTTTGGGCAAAACCGTAGACGAGGCTATTGCCGAGCTGGACAAATATTTGGATGACGCCTATATCGCCCATCTCCCCAGCGTGCGCATTGTCCACGGCAAGGGTACCGGCGCTCTGCGAAAGGGCGTACACAATTATCTGCGCCGTCTCAAAACTGTTGACAATTTTCATCTGGCCGCCTTCGGTGAAGGCGACGCCGGTGTTACCATTGTAGAATTTAAAAAATAAGGCAGGGAAAACAGTATGACCAGTAAACCTAAAATTCTCATTGTTGATGACGACAACAACATCGCCGAGCTCATTTCTCTGTATCTGATGAAGGAGTGCTACGACACCCGCATTGAAAATGACGGAGAATCCGCCCTTTCGGCCTTCGCCTCCTGGCATCCCAATTTGATCCTTCTGGATCTGATGCTGCCGGG
>CAZUBP010000096.1:0-6596 GCA_964618605.1 uncultured Lachnospiraceae bacterium
GGGTACCGGCATAGTCAAACTCAGCAGCCTGGCCGATGATAATCGGACCGGAGCCAATCACAAGTACTTTTTTGATATCAGGATTCTTTGGCATTATTTCGCACCTCCCATCATCTGCAGAAAGCGGTCAAACAGATATCCTGAATCCTGCGGTCCCGGGCAGGCCTCCGGATGAAACTGAACCGTAAAAATATTTTTGTTGACATAGGACAGACCTTCGTTGGTACCGTCATTGACATTGACAAAGGCCGGTACGGCAATATTCTTGTCCAGATGGTCTGTATCTACCACATACCCGTGGTTCTGGGAGGAAATATAGACACGACCGGTAGCCAGATCCTTTACCGGATGGTTGCCGCCTCTGTGACCATATTTCATCTTGTGTGTATCTGCGCCGCAGGCCAGTGCCATGAGCTGATGGCCCAGACAGATGGCGAAGATCGGCACGTCGGAAGCGTAAAGCTTCTTGATCTCTTCAATGATCGGTCCGCAGTCCTTGGGATCTCCCGGGCCGTTGGACAGCATGATACCGTCCGGATTTGCAGAAAGGATTTCCTCTGCGCTGGTGTGGGCAGGATAAATAGTCACTTCGCAGCCTCTTGCATTCAGGCTCTTTGCGATGTTGTTCTTTGCCCCGAAATCCATCAGTGCAACCTTGTATCCCTCTCCCTTTAATACCTTTTTCTCTGTACAGGTTACCTTGTCTACGACATTGCCTGTTCTGTATGCATGAAGCTTCGGCATGATCTCATCCAGATCATACTGCTCATTTGTGGTAATCATACCATTCATGGTACCCTTTTCCCGCAGGATCTTTGTGAGCGCACGGGTATCAATACCGGCAATACCGGGGATATCGTGTCTCTCCAGGAAATTTTGAATGGTGTCCTCACTGCGGAAATTGCTGGGCATCCGGGAAAGTTCTCTCACGATATAGCCATCCGGCCAGGGACGTAAAGACTCCTGATCCTCATAGCAGATGCCGTAATTGCCGATCAGCGGATACGTCATACATACAGCCTGTCCTGCATAGGACGGGTCTGTCAACACTTCCAGATAACCTGTCATGGAAGTATTGAATACGATTTCGCTGATGATCTCTTTCCTTGAACCGATGCTGGTTCCGGTAAAAACATGTCCATCTTCCAGAATAAGAAAAGCTTTCATTTGTTCACCGTAATCCTTTCATAATAACATAACACCTCCGGGATCCTGTCCCCGTCCCCTGAGGGGGGCGGCAAAATCCCGTTGTGATACCTACCCATAATCTTTGAGATTTTATCATATCACCACCCTTTTTTCAACACAATCCACGGCTAAAACTTTATCTTCTACTATTTGCCCGTTTTTTACGGTTTTTTATCGATTTTTTTTCACTCTTCTACTGCCATTGCGTTTACCAGCGTCTCAAAAAGCACTCCTGAGTTGTCCGGATTGCTCTTGATCTGCTGCAGCGTCACGGTGATCCGGGGCTCCTTCTGAATACCCAGACGCCGGGCTTTGCGCAAAGCCTCCCGTTTTGCCACCTCGCAGCCGAAGGCTTCTGCATCCTCATAGACGTCAAACATATGCAGCTGGCCCTGTTCAAAAACGGAATAGCCGTAGCAGTAGGCGTCCTTGTACTCTGCCTTTACCCGCACCAGCACCCGGGCCACGATACGGCTGGCCACAGCCCCCAAAGCATTGGCCACCCCCGCATGTTCCGGTATCACCGCTGTTGTTCCCAGCAGCTGAGCCACCTGGGGAAGAAATACATGGATTGGGGCTCCAACTCCCACCAGCGGCATATTTATCTGCAAATTCAGGTTTGCATCTCCCACTTTTCCTGTGTTTCCCCTGTTTTTTACTGCCTGATCGTACAAAATTTCCAGAAGTTCCTCCCGGGCATCCTCCTCAAAAAGATGCTTCTGCTTTCCGTATTCCTTCTGCAGCAGGATCCGGGCCAGATTCTTGTACATTTTCTTTACCACCAGCTCGTAAACCGCATCGGGGATATCCGCAATATCCATATATACATTGGCCTTAAAGCATTCCAGAGCCGCCTGGGCTGCTGCCTTGTTATACCGGCAGAAATCGCCTTTCAGCACCATCACATCTGTAGGTGTCAGACCGCTCTTCATCAGCACGCCATCCTGCTCCAGCCGTTCCAACCGCAGGAAATGGGGATCCTTTCCGAAACGATCCGCCAGCTCCATAGTGATCAGGGGGCCGTCAGCCAGAGCCTGGCACACCGCCTGTTCCTCCTGGGAATAGCCCTTTTTCCCCCGGATGTCCTTCTGCAAAACATAG
Source organism: uncultured Lachnospiraceae bacterium (assembly GCA_964618605.1). Taxonomy (GTDB): domain Bacteria; phylum Bacillota; class Clostridia; order Lachnospirales; family Lachnospiraceae; genus UBA11957. The sequence continues at coordinate 2,290 of CAZUBP010000096.1, forward strand.
AATTCATGGATCCAGCAGGGATGAAACCGTTTTGCCTCGGCCAGAGCCTGCAGCTTCGGCAGAACGCTGTCATACTGAGCCGCCAGCACAGACAGAGGGATCACCCGCACCGTATCCAGATACAGCTGGTGGTTTTTAAACCGCACGGCACTGTCTCCTCCCAGGCCGAAGGTGTCCACATACAGACCCTTTACCATGGTTTTCCACTGGCCGATATGGATACCGTTTTTCGCCATCAGTGGCTCCCGGTTCTCCACGATAGCCACATCTGTGGTAGTACCGCCCATATCGATGATCACTGCATTTTCCTGTTCTGCCAGGGTACTGCCGCCGATGACGCTGGCCGCCGGTCCGCAGAGCAGTGTCTCCACGGGACATTCTCTGGCCATGGTCTCCGACATGAGACTGCCGTCGCTTCGCACGATAGATATGGGCATGGACAGACCACGGCTCTTCATAACATGCCCCACCGCCTCCATAAATTCAGAGATCAGCGGAATCAGCCGGGCATTCAGCATGGTACCGGCACAGGATTTCAGAATATCCACCTCATCGGAAATGTCGTAGGCTATGGTCACGGGGATGGTCAGTCCCTCCCGAAGAATCTTTCTGGCTGTCAGCTCAAACCGGCCGCCGTTGGCCCGGGGATGCTTCTGCACAATACCCACCGCATCACAGTCGGAAAAATATTCCGGCAGACGGCGCTTTAGATCCTCCCAGTCCGGATCATAGGGCTGGGAAAAGATTTTCTCCACCTTTGCGTCAATAATAATAAACTGATCCATATCCTGAAAGCCGTAGGAGGCATAAATGTCCCGGATATGTTCCATAATAGAGGGATCAAAGCCGATCAGCAAAAGCTTTGCCCGGCAGCCCTTGTTCTCCACCGCCGCATTTGTCGCCAGCGTAGTGGACAGCGCCAGGCTTTCCGCCTGCTGTACCAGCTCCCCGGGGAGGGTATCCAGAGCATTGGCAATACCGATCTCCAGATTTTCCTTGGTGGTCAGTGCCTTGCCCTCTCCCAGGATCTTCCTGGTTTCCTTATCGTAGATCACCGCATCGGTACAGGTACCGCCGGTGTCAATTCCTATTCCCAGCATATCGTTTACCACCCTTTTATTTCTTTTTTTCTACCAAATATGATAGCAGATGACCCCTGTAAAATCCACAGGAAATATGCCCGGGATCCCGGCTTTTCCTTCTTTTCCCCTCTTGTTTTTTTCAGAAAACATGGTATACTCTGGTCATTAATTAGTCATTCCTTACCGAGGTAAACCATGAAAATAAGAGATATTATCTGCATTGCACTGCTCATTGCCGTAGGCGGCCTGCTGTGGCTTTTTCTGCGTCCCGGGACAAGTGCTGACAATGCCACCGTGCGTATCAGTGTGGACGGCACCCTGTATGGCACCTATGATCTGGATACGGATCAGGAGATCGACATCCAGGGCACCAATACCTGTGTGATTTCCGAGGGCCGGGTGTATATGTCCGACGCCGACTGTCCGGATCACCTCTGTGTGAAAACCGGTTCCATCGCTGCGCCCCCTGCCTCCATCGTCTGCCTGCCCAATAAGGTCGTTATTGAAATCGAAAAATCTGCGGACTCTATACAGGAAGAACCGGATGCTGTCGCCCGTTAAGGGTAAACAGCACCCGGTTCTCTTTTTATGTATTCTTTTCCAGCACACTATACGCCCAATCCGAGGTAAAGCTATCCTTTATTCCCTCAGTCACCGTCATGGTGCCGTCCTCTTCAATAAGGATCATATCAAAATCCTCCCCATGGGCCTGCCAGTAAGCTTCCGCCCCTTCTTTTCCCATAACAAAAAGAGCCGTAGACAAACCGTCTGCCAGAGTACCGGCCGCACTGACGATAGTCACGCTGGCCAGACCATTCTCTGCGGGATATCCTGTGGAGGGATCCAGAATATGGTGATATCGCTTTCCATTCTCCTCAAAATATCGTTCGTAGGCACCGGAGGTGATCACGGCCTTATCCGCAATTTCCAGTATACCGGCGTAGCTGCTGTCCTCCGACTCGAAGGGATCCTCAATAGCCACCCGCCAGCTGCTGCCATCCGGTTTTGTCCCCAGAGCCTGTACATTTCCTCCCAGGGAAACCACCGCCGAGGTCACTCCCCTGGCAGCGAAAATATCCATCAATCGTCCGGAGGTATAACCCTTGGCTATAGCCCCAAGATCCACCCCCATAGTCTCCGGAATAGTCACTTCCCGGGTCTCGCTGTCCCAGCGGATCTCTTCTATATCCAAATGCTGCAAAAGGGCCGCTATTTCACTCTCCTCAGGAATGCGATACTCTCCTGTGGTAAAGCCCCAGGCTTCCATCAGAGGATATATGCCGATATTTAAGGCACCCTCGGTGCTCTCCCACAGTTCCCGGCTTCGCTGCAGCAGATACAGGGTATCCTCCGATACCACCGCCTTCTTGTCCCGATTCAAAACAGCAATATCGCTGGTATCCTCCCCCACGCTGAACAGGCCGTCCAGCCGCTCTATCTCCTGCTCTGCTGCCGAGAGGGCTTCACCGGCCTTTTCTCCATAGGCGGTGATGGTCATCACCGTATCCATGGCAAAGATCTGTTTTGTCTCTGCTGTTTCTTCTGTTTCACTGGTTTCGGCGCTGCCGCCGCAGCCGGTAAAAAGGCACATAAGAGAAAGCAGTACTACCAGCCATCCAGTTTTTCCTGAGATCATCTTCATCTCTCCGGTTCCTTTCCTGTCGCCGTTCTATACTCTGGGCAGACGTTTTACCACCTCTTTACCCACCAGACCGATCACCAGCCCCGCCGCAATACCGCTGAGCCAGAGCACCGGCAGATAATACAGCAGACTTTTGGTCTCCAGCACGATCATAGCCACCAGGATCTGCCCTACGTTATGCATAATGCCGCCGCTTACGCTGACTGTGGCTATGGAAAAGCGGTTGGATCTTTTCAGCAGGATCATGGTCACACCGCTGAGCACGCCTCCCGCCATGCTGTACAGCAGGGAAAAGAGATTGCCGAAGGTACATCCCACCAGCACGATACGCACTACATTGATAGCCAGAGCGTCCTTTTCGCTGAGGCAATACAGTGCCACCAGCACCACCAGGTTGGTGAGACCCAGCTTGATCCCCGGTACCGCAAAGAAGGCCGGGATCTGGGCTTCCACCCAGGATAACACCATGGCTACCGCCACCAAAAGCCCCCGCAGGGCCGTCTTATTTGTATTCCACTTTTGTTTTCCCATAGTTCTCCTGTATAAAAAGGGTGCAAACCATCTCTGGCCTGCCCCCTTTTATCATCGTTTTACCTATTTACATACAATGTTGATAATCTTACCCGGCACATAGATCTCCTTGATAATGTTGTCGGTGAGACGATCCTTTACTGCAGCCTTACCTGCAGCCAGAGCCTCTTCCTTGGAAGCATCCTTGGACAGCTTAACGGTAGCACGAACCTTGCCGTTTACCTGTACACCGATCTCAATGGTCTGCTCTACGGTCTTGGCCTCATCATACTCCGGCCAGGTCGTCTCATAGAGCATACCGCCGTAGTTCATGATCTCCCACAGCTCCTCTGTCATATGGGGAGCTACCGGATTCAGCAGTACCAGCAGGGTCTTGAACTCATCTCTGGTAACGCTTCCCTTTTTGTAGAAATCGTTGATCAGGGCCATCATAGCTGCGATACCGGTATTGTATTTCAGATTTTCAAAATCTCCGGATACCTTCTTGATGGTCTGGTGCATACGGATCTCCAGATCCTGGCTGTAGCCGGTCTCTTCTGTCACCATATCCTGCAGCTTCCATACACGCTCCAGGAAACGACGGCATCCGCGAACACCCTCCTCGCTCCAGGCAGCAGCTGCATCAAAGGCACCGATGAACATCTCGTAGGTACGCAGTGTATCTGCACCGAACTCATTAACGATATCGTCGGGATTTACCACGTTTCCTCTGGATTTACTCATTTTCTCACCGTTGGAGCCCAGGATCATACCATGGGAGGTTCTCTTCTGGTAGGGTTCCGGACAGGGTACTACGCCCTCATCATACAGGAACTTATGCCAGAAACGGGAGTACAGAAGATGCAGTGTGGTATGCTCCATACCACCGTTGTACCAGTCAACGGGCATCCAGTATTTCAAAGCCTCCGGGCTGGCCAGAGCCTCATCGTTGGTGGGATCAATATACCGCAGGAAGTACCAGGAGGAACCTGCCCACTGGGGCATGGTATCGGTCTCCCGCTCTGCCGGTCCGCCGCAGCAGGGGCAGGTGGTCTCTACCCAGCTTCTCATCT
>CAZUBP010000097.1:0-6493 GCA_964618605.1 uncultured Lachnospiraceae bacterium
AAAGAATTAGCATAAGCAGGAGGATAACAAAATGGCATTAAATGGTATTCAGATTTTTAAATTAACACCAAAGAAAAACTGTAAAGAATGCGGATGCCCGACCTGTATGGCTTTCTCTATGAAGGTTGCTCAGGGTGCTATGGACATTTCTGCATGTCCGCATATGTCCGCTGAGGCTCTGGAATCTCTTTCCGCAGCTACAGCTCCGCCGATGAAATCCGTTAAAGTCGGAACAGGTGATGCTGAGTACACACTGGGTGGTGAGACTGTTCTTTACAGACATGAGAAAACATTTGTCAGCAAGACAAGATATGCTGTATCTCTTTGCAGCGGTATGGACGATGCTACTATCGATGCCAAGATCGCTGAGGCTGGTAAAGTGGATTACGATCGTATCGGTGAGCAGATGCATGTAGAAATGCTGTATGTAAACTGCTGCGAGGGCACTACTGCAGACAAATATGTAGAGATCGTTAAGAAAGCAGCTGCTACAGGCAAGACTCTTGTACTGGGCGTTAAAGATGTAGAGGTCGCTAAAGCTGCTCTGGAAGTATGCAAGGATGCAAAACCGGTTCTGAACGGCGCAAATGCTTCCAACTATGCTGAGATGAGCGCTGTTGCTACAGCAGCAGGTGTTGTACTGGGTGTATCCGGTGCTAACCTGGATGAGCTGTATGATACAGTTGCTGCTCTGGAGAAATCCGGAAACAAAGAGCTGATCATCGACACCACAGGTGCTACCATCAAAGAGACCTTTGAGAACACCGTTCAGGTACGTCGTGCAGCTCTGAAGAACGAGGACAGAACCTTTGGATATCCCTCCATCGTTAATGTATCTGCTCTTACAAAAGAGGACAAATACATGGCACAGGCTCTGGCTTCCGTATTCACAATGAAATATGGTTCCATCGTTGTTCTTCCTGAGATGACATACGCTGATGCACTGCCGCTGTTCGGCCTTCGTCAGAACGTATTCACAGATCCTCAGAAACCCATGAAGGTTGCACCTGGCATCTATCCGCTGAATGGTGCAGACGAGAACTCCATCATCATCACTACCGTAGACTTCGCTCTGACATACTTCGTAGTATCCGGCGAGCTGGAGAGATCCGGTATTCCCATGAACCTGGTTATCAACGATGCCGGCGGACTTTCCGTTCTGACATCTTGGGCTGCAGGTAAGTTCTCCTCAGGATCTATCGCTAAATTCTTCCAGGAAGAGATCGAGCCGAAGCTGAAATGCAGAAAGATGATCATTCCTGGTAAGGTTGCCGTACTTAAGGGCGATCTGGAAGCAAAACTTCCGGGATGGGAGATCATCGTTGCTCCGCGTGAAGCAGTTGAGCTTGTTAAATTCTTCAAGGATATGCAGGCAAACGGCGAACTGTAATTGTACCTTAAACAGCTGCCCTTAACGGGGCAGCTGAATAATAAAGATATAAGGAGTACTTAAAATGAGTAAATTTATCGTAATTGGTGAAAGAATTTCCGTAACCGCTCCCTCCATCAACAGAGCTTTCACAGAGAAAGATCCGGAGCCGATTCTGACCAGAGCTAAACAGCAGCTGGATGCTGGTGCTTACTATCTGGATGTAAATATCGGACCCGCTGAGTCCAACGGCGAAGAGCTGATGAAATGGGCTGTAGAGCTTCTGCAGGGTGAGTTTGACAACGTTCCCCTGGCTCTGGATACAGCTAACAAGAAAGCTATCGAAGCTGGTATCTCTGTTTACAACCGTTCCAAAGGTAAACCCATCGTAAACTCTGCAGATGCTGCAGGACGTATCGAGTATGTTGACCTGGCTGCTGCTAACGATGCTATCGTTATCGCACTTTGCAACGGCGAAGGTATTGCCAAAGACAACGACGAGCGTATGATGTACTGCCAGACTCTTCTGGAAAGAGGTATGGAGCACGGTATGGAAGCTACAGATCTGTGGTTCGATCCCCTGTTCCTGGTTACCAAGGGTATGCAGGACAAGCAGATGGATATTCTTGAGTGCATCAAGATGTTCTCTGATATGGGCCTGAATTCCACAGGTGGTCTGTCCAACAACTCCAACGGTATGCCCAAGAACATCAGACCGATCATGGATTCCGCTATGGTAGCCATGGCTATGATGCAGGGTCTGACATCCGCTATCGTTAACCCCAACGATCTGAGACTGATGGAGACCATCAAATCCTGCGATATCATCAAAAACAATACTCTGTATGCAGATTCCTACCTGGAGCTGTAATCACAGTACTTTAGATAATCGTATACAAACACAGTTCCGGCAGATTCTTCTGCCGGACTGTTTTTACAAATAGGGAAAAGGACAAAAATCTATGTATAAAATAACATTTACCTTTGAAAGCGGAGAGCCTATAGAGGCTTTTGCTACTTCCGGGGAGAATCTTCTTGAGGTGGCGAGAAAAACAAATGTAGCTATTGACGCCCCCTGTTCCGGTAATGTTGTTTGCGGAAAATGTCGTGTGAAATTAGTGGAGGGCGAGCTGGCATCCAAAAAATCTTCTCATATCACCGAGCAGGAATTTGCTGCCGGATGGCGTCTGGCCTGTGCCAGCAAAGTAGAAGGTGACTGTACCATACTGGTTCCGGATATTGCTGCTGCCTACAAGAGCAGAATGAAGGTGGCTGACCTGAGCTCCAGCGATGAGCTTAAGATCTTTGAGACAACAAAGCACCAGATCAGTGAAGCAGGCATCGGGTTCTCCAACAATCTGTCTAAAATAAGTGTAAAAATGAATATTCCGACACTGGATGATACCATGCCGGATAATGAGCGCCTTATGCGTGCTATTAAAGCCCAGGAGAAAGTAGAGTATGTACATCTTCCCTACAGTGTCCTGCGGAAAATGCCGGACATGCTCCGGAACAACGATTTTTCGGTAAAATGTGTTATCAGCAAGACGGGAAATAAGATCTTCGTCTATGATATTCTTGCCGAAAATGATGAATCAGCTATTTGTGGGCTGGCTGTGGATATCGGTACAACAACAGTGTCAGCTCTGATCATAGATATGGAGACCGGAAAGATCCTGGGAAAGGCCTCTGCAGGTAACGGACAGATCCGTTACGGCGCAGATGTTATCAACAGAATCATTGAGTCTCAGAAAGAAAATGGTGTGAAAAAGCTGCAGGATGCGGTGATCAAGGAGACGATAAATCCTATGATCGCCCAGATGTGTGTGGCTGCCGGCATCAAGGCAAAACAGATCTACCGTATGTGCGTGGCAGGAAACTCCACCATGAACCATCTGTTTGCCGGTATCAACGCCAATCCCCTTCGTATGGAGCCCTATATTCCGGCTTTCTTTAAGACAAATTCTCTCTATGCCAGTGATCTGGGTATTACCGTTCATCCGGATGCCCATATTATCATAGCTCCCAATATCGGCAGCTATGTAGGCGGAGATATTACCGCCGGTACACTGGTCAGTATGATCTGGAATCGCCCGGAATTTTCTCTGTTTATCGATCTGGGTACCAACGGTGAGCTGGTATTTGGCAACTCTGATTTTATGATGAGCTGTGCCTGCTCCGCCGGACCGGCCTTCGAGGGAGGAGATATCAGCTGCGGTATGCGTGCCACCGATGGCGCTATCGAAGCCTGCAAGATCGATAAGGATACCATGGAGCCTACGCTGACCATCGTTGGCGATCCCGGTACCAAACCGGTGGGTATCTGTGGATCCGGTATTATTGATATTATCAGTGAGCTGTATCTCAACGGCATTATCAATCCCAAGGGTAAATTTGCCCGGGAAGGAAAGCGTATTCGCTACGACAAATATGGCATGGGCAGCTATGTTCTGGCCTTTGAAGAGGAGGCCGGCTCCGTTAAGGATGTGGAAATTACGGAAGTGGATATTGATAACTTTATCCGTGCCAAGGGCGCCATTTTTTCCGCTATCCGCACCATGCTGACTGCACTGGATTTCGATATATCCATGATCGATGATGTCTACGTGGCAGGAGGTATCGGCAGCGGTATCAACATGCAGAATGCCGTAAATATCGGTATGTTCCCGGATATTCCCATTGAGAAATTCCACTATATCGGCAATTCCTCACTTTCCGGAGCATACACCATGCTTCTGTCCAAAGAAGCAGAAAAGAAAACATACGAGTTAGCGCAGAATATGACCTATATGGAACTGAGTGCAGTGCCGGGCTATATGGATGAATTTGTAGCCTGCTGTTTCCTGCCCCATACAGATGCGGATCTGTTCCCCTCTGTCAGTCTTCGCTGAGATTGGAGTACTATGGAAGTAAACTACGAAAAAGACAACTTGGAACGAATCCCCATGGAACACTATCTGGAGCGATATGCCCAGATGGATCCGGAAGCAGCGGCAGCCCGCTGCCAGATTCCCTATGACAGTGAGAAAAAGACCTTTACCCTTCGTATGATGGGATATGAGTACAGCGTAACCTGGCCGGAGTTTGAGGTGACACCTTTGACTCCCGGAAAGAAGTACTATGTACTCCGGGATATGGGCAAAGCCAAGATCCTGGTGATGCGGTATCTTCTGGAGGGCAGTGCTGCTGTATCTACGGGAAAATTTCTCACATACCGGGAGATCCCCTGGTGTGAGGTATATTATCAGCAGTTTTCCGGCCGCTGTCTGAGCCGTCTGGCCTATGGCTTTGGCTTTAAGCTGGATGCTTTCAGAAAGGCTATGGAAGAGGTAGGGGGAAAACCCCTGGAGTATGGTGACGCAGGGTATGAGTTTGAACTGATCAATGGATTATTCATGCGTTTTGCCCTTTGGGCAGGAGATGATGAGTTTCCGCCCTCATCCCAGATCCTTTTTGCAGATAATTTCCCGGTGGCTTTTCACGGGGAGGATATGACGGTATGCGGTGATGTGTCCATCGGAACCATCAAGGCTGTTATCTAAGTGATTGTAGAGGTTGCATAAAATGCAACCTCTTTTTTTGGGTAAAATAACAGAAATGACATTTGCAACATGTCAAAGTTTACAGCGTTGACAGGAGTTTTTTTGTAGGTTATGATAGACGTTAGGTATGAGTAAAACACTGCAGTATTAAAGGAGGAGAAGATGAATTATTCAGACAATACCTGTAGAGAATTTGTAGAAGTACTGGCTTCCAAGGCTCCGGTTCCCGGTGGCGGTGGTGCCTCTGCTTTGACCGGTGCTTTAGCAGCAGCACTTGCCAATATGGTAGGAAGTCTGACTGTAGGCAAGAAGAAATATGCGGCCGTTGAGGACGAAATGATAGAATTGCAGCGCAAGATGACAAAGATCCAAAACGATTTCCTGCTGTTGATCGAGCGAGATGCAGAGGTATTTAAGCCCCTGGCTAAGGCCTACAGCATGCCCACCAACACAGAGGAGGAGATCGCAGAGAAGGAGCATGTAATGCAGAACGTTCTCTGGGCAGCCTGCCAGGTTCCCATGGAGATCATGGAAAAATGCTGCGAGGCTATGGTGATGATCCGGGAATTTGCTGATAAGGGTTCCACTATGGTATTAAGTGATGCCGGTGTGGCCGCTGCTCTTTGTAAGGCAGCTTTGCAGGGCGCCAGCCTTAACGTATATGTAAATACCAAGTCCATGAAGGATCAGCTGCAGGCCGGTGTGCTGAATGCCAAGGCTGATGCCATGCTGGTTAAGTACAGTGCGTTGGCAGATGCTATTTATTATGACACCATGTGCAGACTGAAATAGGAGAGAGTAGAATGGCAAAACAGTTTTTAGGAAAAGAAGTTGTTGCGGCATTAAATGACCGTATTGCGGCAGATGCTGCAGCTTTAAGAGAAAAAGGCGTTGTTCCCACACTGGGAATCGTTCGTGTAGGAGAGAGAGAGGATGATCTTTCCTATGAAAGAGGTGCCGTAAAGCGCTGTGAGAAGCTGGGGGTTGCTTATGAGAAATTCCTGCTGCCCGCTGACTGTACCCAGGAGGAGCTGATGGAGGTTATTCATCAGGTCAACACCAATGATGCTATTCATGGTGTACTGATGTTCCGTCCCCTGCCGAAGCATCTGGATGAAGCCGCTGTAATCAAGGCGCTGGATCCGGAAAAAGATGTGGATGGTATTACCGATGGCTCCATGGTAGGCGTTTTTGCCGGAACCAACCAGGGCTTCCCGCCCTGTACACCGCAGGCCTGTATGGAGATCCTGGATCACTATCAGGTAGATTGTACCGGCAAGAAAGCTGTGGTTGTAGGCCGCAGTCTGGTAGTAGGTAAGCCCGCTGCCATGATGCTGTTGAAGAAAAATGCTACGGTGACCGTATGTCATACCAGAACCGTAGATATGCCCTCTGTGGTAAAAGAGGCTGATATTGTGATCGTAGCTGCCGGACGTGCCGGTGTGGTGGATGCCAGCTATGTGAGACCCGGCCAGATCATTATTGATGTGGGTATCAATGTTAATGCCGAAGGCAAGCTTTGCGGAGACGTAGATTACGCCAGTGTAGAGCCTGTTGTAGAGGCTATCACTCCCGTACCGGG
>CAZUBP010000098.1:0-6437 GCA_964618605.1 uncultured Lachnospiraceae bacterium
GGGAATACCGGTTTTCAGACAGCAAATACCTCTTACGATGAGCTCGATCTTCACCCCGGAAGAGGAGGCTTCGTAAAGGGCACTGATAATATCCGGATCACAGAGAGAATTCATCTTAGCAATGATATGTCCCTCTTTTCCCTTTTTCGCATTGTCACTCTCCCGCTGGATCATGCGCAGGAAACGCTTTTTCATCCACAGGGGTGCCACGATGAGGTGATTCCAGCTGGAAGGCTCCGAATAACCGGAAAGCATGTTGAATACAGCAGTGGCATCCTCCCCCACCTCTGCACTGCAGGTAAGAATACCGCAGTCTGTATACAGCTTGGCTGTGGAATCGTTGTAGTTTCCGGTACCCAGATGAACGTAACGGCGAATGCCTTCCTCCTCACGGCGAACCACCAGGGCGATCTTGCTATGGGTCTTTAAGCCCAGCAGACCATAGATAACGTGGCAGCCTGCTTTCTCCAGCATCTGGGCCCAGCCGATGTTGTTTTCCTCGTCAAATCTGGCCTTTAGCTCTACCAGAACCGTCACCTGTTTGCCATTATCTGCCGCCTGCGCAAGGGCTGCAATAATGGGGGAATTGCCGCTGACCCGGTACAGTGTCATCTTAATGGCCAGTACCTGTGGATCCACAGAGGCCTGGCGAATAAAATTCACCACCGGATCAAAGGTCATATAGGGATGATGGAGAAGAATATCCTTCTCCCGGATGTTTTCAAATATACTGCGCTCATTCTGCAAGGCAGGAACTGCTGCCGGCTTGTACACCGGCACCTTATAGTCGTCAAAGCCCCGGAGACCGTACATTTTCATCAGGAAGGTGAGATCCAGAGGGCCGTTAAAGGCATATATATTGTCCTCCTTTACCTCCAGCTCCTCCTTCAGGATCTTCAAAAGCTTTTTATTGATATTTTCCTCTACCTCCAGACGGATCACCTGGCCCCAACGGCGTTTTTTCAGCTGCCGCTGGATCTCCTTCAGCAGATCCTCTGCGTCATCCTCGTCGATCTCCATATCGGCGTCTCGGGTGATACGGTAGGGAGAGGCACAGATCACTTCATTTCCCAGGAAAAGCTTACCGATATTTCTCCGGATGATCTCCTCCAGCAGAATGATCCGGCGCACTCCGTCCTCCTGCTGCGGCAGTTCATAGATCCGGGGCAATACGGAAGGCACCTGCACCGTAGCAAAATCCAGCTCTTCCTGCTTTTTAGCTCCCTTTTTCCGGATCAGCAGGCCAATATTCAGGGCCTTGTTGGTAAGCAGGGGGAAGGGCCGGGCAGAATCCATAGCCATGGGGGTCAGCACCGGGTACACATCCTCATCAAAGTACCGATCCACTACCTTTTCCTGCTCCTGGGTCAGCTTCTCGCAGGAGGTGATCACCTCCAGGCCGATAGAAGAAAGGGCCGGCAGCAGAGAGCGATTGTAGGTATTGTACTGGGCTGCCATCAGCTCATGGGTCTGGGGCAAGATCAGCTTCAGCTGCTCCCGGGGTGTGAGACCGGCGATATCCTTTCTCTCGATACCTGCCTTCATCATATCCCGCACAGAAGCCACCCGCACCATAAAAAACTCATCCAGATTGGAGGCTGAGATACTTAAGAATTTCAGACGCTCAAAGATCGGCAGACTTTTGTCCCTGGCCTCCTCCAGGATACGTTCGTCAAAGCTGATCCAGCTCATTTCACGGTTTATGCAATATTCCGGTTTTGCATATGCTTCATTTCCCATCCTGCACCTCCTAAACCAGCTTCTTTAAACGGATCTCCGGGCGAATGTTAAATACCTCCTCAAAGAAATCCAGCTTATCTTCCAAAAGACCTATTTCCAGAGAAAAATCTCCCCGTACCGACAGACGGATCACCAGCTTCTGCTCCTGCAGAGCCACCTTCAGGTTCTCTATCTTCTGCTTATGTGCCCGATCCAGGGAATTGGCTATACGAAGGATAGCCGTAAGCTTGGCCACCAGGATATAATCCCCTTCGTTTAATCCCGTCAGCTGACTGATCTCCGAATAATAGCCGAACCGCTGGGTATTGTACCGGACAACCAGAGCAATGATCTCCCGCTCCCGATGGGACAGGCCGATGATCTCCGTAGCCATAATAATATTGAAGGAACACTCTCCCACCTGGGACATGCTGATGTATTTGCCGCAGTCATGGAGCAGCACCACGATCTCCAGCAAAAGCCGTTCCCGGTGTCCCAGACCATGCACCTTTTTCATGCTGTCAAAAATAGCCAGGGCCACCTCACTCATGTAGGTCACATGGGATTTGCTGATGGCATAGCGCTTACCGATATTCCGGGCCGCCATGAGAATGTCATTTTCAAAATTGTGCGGAGGCTTGATCAGGCGATTCTGTTCTCCGAAATCATAGGCAAAGCCGTCGGAGATCTCCACACCGGGAAGCCACACCATCTCAGCTCCGAAGGCATCCATAATGGTCTGATACAGCACCGCTGTGGGTACCAGCAGGGAAGCTGTCTCCTCATCCAGTGCCATACGCTCCGCCTGCTCATGCTGGGGCAGGGCCACCACCGTATCACACCACTGGGTGTACTCCTTTGCCGACATCATGGGACGAAGGCCGGATTCCTTATTTTTCATCATGAATACCGAGAAATAATCTCCCATCAATACCACATGGGTGATCTTTCTGTCCTTTACGTGCATCTTGCAGAAGCTGGCCACATCGGACTCGATCAGCTCCCGCACCATATCCCGGTAATTCACATTATTTCTCCGGATAGCCGCCAGGCGCTCCCGGATACGGAGATTGCCGAAGCGAAGATTCTGGGTGGAAATCAGATTATCGTTGTCAAAGAGAGAGATCTGGATACTGCCGCCGCCCACATCCACAATAGCGGTACCCTTCTGGATAATGGAGGCAAATTCCTCCCGGCCGCAGGCCAGCGCCTTATAGCTGATAAAACGAAGCTCCGAATTGCTGAACATCCGGATATCCACTCCCGTCCGCTGCCGGATCTGCGCCAGCACCAGCTGGGCGTTGATGGCCTCCCGGACAGCACTGGTGGCAAAGGCGATATAGTCATCTACCCCATACCCCTTCATGCTCTGGGTGAATTCCTTCATAATAACACACAGTTCATTGGCGGTTTCCTGGGATATCTTACCGCTTACGTAGGAATCCGCACCAATCTCCAACGGGTAACTCAATCTGTCCAGTATGCGAATGCCGTTTTTCCTGGAGATCTCATAGATCTTCAGACTGACGGCATACACACCGATGTCGATAACGCCATATACCTTGTACTGCATATTCCCTCCCCGGCCCTTTGGCCCAGATATGCTGCTTTTATGCTTCCGTCTTTTTTCCTAACAGATGATCGATAAACTGCTGGGCTGTACGGCCGGACAGACCGCCATGGGCCAGCTCCCATTTATTTGCTTCCAGAAGAAGCTCCTCCTCCGGCATATCGATGTGATTGCGCTCTGCCAGAGAACGGACAATGGTCTTAAATTCCTTCGGCGTAGGTGCTCCGAAATAGATGGTCACACCGAAACGGGCCACTAAGGACAGCTTCTCCTGTACCGTATCTGTGGAGTGAAGCTCGTCGTTTGTGCGTACGTCGTTCTTGTCGCTGAAGGTCTCCCGTACCAGATGACGACGGTTGGAGGTGGCATAAATCAGAATATTCTCCGGTTTTTTCTCCAGACCACCCTCGATCACGGCTTTCAGGTATTTATACTCGATCTCAAACTCCTCAAAGGAGAGATCATCCATATAGATAATAAAACGATAATTTCTGTTTTTGATCTCTGCAATAACATCATTAAGATATTTGAACTGATGCTTGTACACCTCGATAATACGAAGGCCCTGCTCATAGTAACGGTTGACGATACCCTTGATGCTGGAGGATTTACCTGTACCGGCATCACCGAAAAGGAGACAGTTGTTGGCCTTTCTGCCCTCCACAAAGGCTTCTGTATTTTCCACCAGCTTCTGTTTGGGGATCTCGTAGCCCACCAGATCCTCCAGATACACATGGGCAATATTGGTGATGGGCTCGATGGTGGCGGTACCGTCCTCGTTTTCCCGGAGGCGGAAAGCCTTGTTCAGACCGAATTTACCCACACCGAACTCCCCGTAGAAGTTCACCAGAGCGCTCATAAAAGCATCCACTGTCTCTGTGGCGGCCAGCTCCTTTGTCAGTCCGCTGATACGATCACGGATACGACGGTTGTACAGCTTACTGCTGTCTCCGATATGCTCGTAATTTTTCAGAACGGCGGCCATATCCATGCCCATCATCTCATCGATTTCGGCAATATCAAAGTCGAACAGGCCCTTGAAAATCTCCAGATCGTGATGAGCCATCAGATTGATGCTGCCCTTCACCGGTCCTACGATCTCACAGGATTTGCTGAAGGCGTTCTCGCTGTTCACCAGCAGCCAGGTGAGATAGGTATGCCACAGATTGCCGGAAAAGCCGTAGTTGTCTGCCATTTCCAGCAGGGCATTGACCCCCTTGCAGTAGCTTTCTCTCTCGTATTCCAGGTCACTTTCCGTAAGCTCCCCCTGCTTCCAGGCACTGTAGGTCTCTCCCATCAGGCCGGAAAATATCTTCAGCACCTCACTGTTTTCCATGTCCTTGTAAACGACACAGGTATATATATTGTTCATTGCACATTCTCCTCAGTAGCTTAATAATTGCCCAGGATCCGCAGATCCATGGCGTCGTTGCGGATGCCCCGCAAAGCGTTCTGCACCGCACTGTCCTTTAAATTTCCCTCAAAATCCACAAAGAATCGATATTCCCAGGGGGAATCCGGTATGGGACGGGATTCGATCAGGGTCATATTCAGCTGATTGTAAATAATATGAGCCAGAATATTGTACAGAGATCCCTTGCTGTGGCGGGTATTAAAGCAGATGCTCACCCGATGGGCGTCACTGCGAAACATTTTGTTTCGGGAAACGATAATAAAACGGGTGGAATTATTGTCATCATAGTAAATATTCTCTGCCAGAACCTCCAGCCCATACAGTCTGGCGGCATATTCACTGCCGATGGCCGCCTGGGTCATGTCCCCGTCCTCTTTGATCTTCTTGCAGGCAGCGGCAGTATTGGAAAATTCCTTCTGCTTCCACTCTTCATGCTGATCCAGATAGGGCTTGCACTGGGACAGGGCCTGGGGATGGGAATACACCCGCTGTACCTGGGAAAGCTTCGTTCCCGGCAGACCCAAAAGCTTGTGCTCTACCTTCAGTGTATGCTCGTCCACGATAGTAATATCATAATCCATCAGCAGATCGTACATATCCGTAACGATACCGGCGGTGGAATTCTCAATAGGCAGCACTGCAAAATTGGCGTCCTTGTTTACGATGGCCTCAATGGCCTCCTTAAAGGTAGGCACATGGAAGCAATCCACATCCTCACCGAAATATTCCAGCATGGCGGCGTAGCCGTAGGCTCCTTCCACTCCCTGGAACACTACTTTTTTATTTTTGTATACTTCATCGATCTCCTCGAAGCCTAGATCATCATTGAGACCGTTTTCCGTCTGTATCTGGTACTGGCGCTTCCGGCTGATGGAAATGATCTGCCGCAGTACCTCCTGAATGCCCATGGCATTAAACTCGGAGGAAGCCATTCCTCGCAGTTCCCGAAACATCTCCTCTTCCCGCTCCGGATCCACCACACGCATACCGTGGTTCAGCTTAAATTCGGCGATATCCTCCGTCAGGCGCATCCGTTTTTCAAAAAGCTCTGCAATCTGGCGGTCGATCTCGTCAACCTCGCCTCGTGTTTTTTTCAAATCTATCATATATCTTGTGTTTCTCCCGTCTAACTTTCTTTCGCACAGGCTGTTATCTCTCCGATAAAGGAAAGTGAGCCAAAGGCCACAACGACCCCTGTTTCTCCGGCACTGTTCTTCGCCTGATCAACGGCACCCTGTATGGTGTCGCAGGGGGTCACCGCCGGATTGTACTGCCGGATGATCTCTGCCAGCTCTTTTACCGGCATAGCCCGATCATTTCCCGGTGTCTCTATGGCAAAGATCTGCTCAGCCATAGGCGCCATCATCTCCATAAGGGTATTTACCTGTTTATCCTTAAACATACCGATAATAAAGATCAGCCGCTTTCCGGGGTAATATTGTTCCATAGCCGCCTTCAGACAGGCTGCCGCATCCGGATTGTGGGCACCGTCCACCAGAAAATCCGGTTTTTCGCAAACCAGGGTAAGTCTGCCCTTCCACCGGGTCTTTTCCATACCGTCCACGATCTGCTGATCACTGATGGAAAAGCCATGATCGTTCAGCTCCCGCAGAGCCTCTATGGCGATCACCCCATTATCGATCTGATGGGCACCGGCCAGATGGATCCTGACGGTGAGCCCCCGGTAGGTAAATACCTGCTCCTTCAGTGTGGAGGAAAGCACCTGGGCTTCCT
>CAZUBP010000099.1:0-6277 GCA_964618605.1 uncultured Lachnospiraceae bacterium
AATTTACAATCTTTCCGAACTCAGCTTTCAGAGAAGCTCCGCCTACCAGACCGCCATCAATGTCCGGTTTTGCAAAAAGTTCTGCTGCATTTCCTGCATTTACAGATCCGCCGTACTGGATACGAACAGCCTCAGCTGTAGCCTCATCGTA
The DNA here is from genome assembly GCA_964618605.1 of uncultured Lachnospiraceae bacterium. Classification (GTDB taxonomy): domain Bacteria; phylum Bacillota; class Clostridia; order Lachnospirales; family Lachnospiraceae; genus UBA11957. Next base: position 152 of record CAZUBP010000099.1, read on the forward strand.
GATCTCCTTGATGCACTCACGGATAGCGCCGCAAACCTCTTCTGCCTGATCGGAGGTAGCTGTCTTTCCTGTTCCGATAGCCCAGATCGGCTCGTAAGCGATAACCATGGAAGCAACCTGCTCTTTAGTTACGCCAACCAGATCGGATTTGATCTGTGTACGGATCCAGTCCAGAGTAATGCCCATCTCTCTCTGCTCCAGTGTCTCACCGCAGCAAAGGATCGGAGTAAGGCCTGCTTCGAAAGCTTTTTTCACTTTCTTATTCAGCAGAGCGTCATCCTCTTTGAAATAATCTCTTCTTTCGGAATGTCCGAGAATAACGTATTTAACACCTGCATCCAGCAGCATAGCTGCGGAGATCTCTCCGGTGTAAGCACCCTTCTCTTCGAAGTACATATTCTCAGCACCAACCTGAATATTGGAACCTTTGGCAGCCTCAACAACCGGTACGATATCGATAGCCGGTACGCAGAATACTACGTCTACGTCGTCACTTGCTACTAAGGGTTTCAGTTCTTCAACTAATTTAACTGCTGCACTGGGTGTCATGTTCATTTTCCAGTTTCCAGCAACGATTTTTCTTCTTGCCATGGGATGTATCCTCCTGAAAATATTTATCTGTAATTATTTATCATCTGCTGCTGCTACGCCCGGCAGTTCCTTACCTTCAAGGAATTCCAGAGAAGCGCCGCCGCCTGTGGAGATGTGGCTCATCTTATCACCAAAGCCCAGCTGATTTACAGCTGCTGCGGAATCACCGCCACCGATGATGGTTACGCCGTCTACCTCAGCCAGAGCCTTAGCTACAGCTACTGTACCTGCAGCGAAATTCGGCATTTCGAATACGCCCATCGGTCCGTTCCAAACGATAGTCTTGGCATCCTTAACAGCCTCTGCATACAGTTCTCTTGTTTTCGGTCCGATATCTACAGCCAGCTCATCCGGAGCCATGTTGCCTTCGATGATACGGGTCTCAGCATCGTTGTTGAACTCTTTAACTACAACGCTGTCTACCGGCAGAAGGAAGTTAACGCCTTTGGCTTTTGCTTTCTCGATCATCTCTTTTGCGTACTCCAGATAATCATCCTCGCACAGAGATTTACCGATCTCATAGCCTCTGGCCTTATCAAAGGTGTAAGCCATACCACCGCCGATGATCAGGGTATCTACCTTTTCCAGCAGGTTGTTGATAACGGAGATCTTGGAGGATACCTTGGATCCGCCCAGGATAGCTACAAAAGGACGTACCGGATTCTCAACGGCATTGCCTAAGAATTCGATCTCCTTCTGCATCAGATAACCAACGGCATTTGTGCCGCCCTTAGCGCTGATATATTTGGTTACGCCGGCAACAGATGCATGAGCTCTGTGGGAAGAACCGAAAGCGTCGCATACGTAATCATCAGCCAGATCAGCCAGCTCTTTGGAGAACTCTTCGCCGTTTTTGGTTTCCTCTTTGCCACGGAAACGGGTGTTCTGGAGAAGAACAACGTCTCCCTCAGCCATCTCAGCTACAGCCTTTGTGGCAGCCTCACCGGTTACGTTGTAATCAGCAACGAAATTAACCGGTTTGCCCAGCTTCTCAGACAGTCTTGCAGCAACCGGTGCCAGAGACTCGCCTTCGTTGGGTCCGTTTTTCACTTTGCCCAGATGAGAGCAAAGAATAACCTTTGCACCCTCACCAATCAGCTTCTGAATAGTGGGCAGAGCAGCTACAATACGGGTCTCGTCTGTGATCTTGCCTTCCTGCAGCGGAACGTTGAAGTCACAGCGAACAAGGACTCTTTTGCCCTTCAGATCTTTTAAATCATCTACGGATTTTTTGTTTAAACCCATTGTACATACCTCCTATATACAGAAAAGGATCGCCCTCTCCTGTTTCTTACATGTAAAAGGGCCCGGTCCTAACAGACCGGACCCTCCTGGATCTTATTTACACAGTGTATAAATACGAGCTCCGAATTATGCTAACTCAGAGAAGTATTTGATGGTACGAACCATCTGGCTTGTGTAGGAGTTCTCGTTATCATACCAAGAAACAACCTGAACCTCATACAGACCATCGCCAACCTGAGCTACCATTGTCTGAGTAGCATCGAACAGAGAACCGAATCTCATACCAACGATATCGGAAGATACGATCTCATCTGTGTTGTAACCGAAGGACTCGTTGGATGCTGCTTTCATAGCTGCATTGATACCCTCTACAGTTACGTTCTCACCCTTAACAACTGCTGTCAGGATAGTAGTGGAACCTGTAGGAGTAGGAACACGCTGAGCAGAACCGATCAGTTTGCCGTTCAGTTCCGGAATAACCAGACCGATAGCTTTTGCAGCACCGGTGCTGTTGGGAACGATATTAACTGCAGCTGCACGGGATCTTCTCAGATCACCCTTTCTCTGGGGTCCGTCCAGAGTCATCTGGTCGCCAGTGTATGCATGGATTGTGCACATGATACCGGACTGGATAGCTGCATATTTGTTCAGAGCATCAGCCATCGGAGCCAGGCAGTTTGTTGTACAGGAAGCTGCGGAGATAATAGTATCTTCAGCTTTCAGTGTCTCATGGTTTACGTTGTAAACAACGGTGGGAAGATCGTTACCAGCCGGAGCGGAGATAACAACTTTACGAGCACCTGCATTGATATGAGCCTGTGCTTTTGCTTTGGATGTGTAGAATCCGGAGCACTCCAGAACTACATCTACGCCAAGCTCGCCCCAGGGACAATTGTTTGCATCCGGGAATGCATAGATCTTGATTTCTTTTCCGTCAACAGTGATGGAATCTTCGCCAGCGGATACGGTATCTGCCTTCTCATACTTACCCTGAGAAGAGTCATATTTCAACAGATGTGCCAGCATTTTCGGGCTTGTTAAGTCGTTAATAGCTACTACCTCATAGCCTTCAGCACCAAACATCTGTCTGAAAGCCAGACGACCAATACGGCCAAATCCATTAATTGCAACTTTTACTGCCATATTTCTAGTTCCTCCTAAAAGTGAATGAATAGTTGTGGTCTGGGGGGAAAACACAATCTGCCACTTGGTACTATAATACCCAATATGCACCTATAATTCAAGAGTTTTTTTGAAGTCGACGAAGCTTGTGCACATTTTCTGCTGTTCTTCCTGCTGCATAAAGAATATCCTCCCGGGACAGCTCCGGTCCCAGGCTGATGCGCAAAGCCCCACGCCTGTACTCCGCCGGTGTACCCATAGCTTCCAGCACATGGGAAGCCCCTTCTTCCCTGCTGCTGCAGGCCGATCCTGAGGATACACAGATCCCCTCCTGCTGCAGCAAAAGCGCCAGGCTTTTTCCGTCAATTCCCTCAAAGCAAAAGTGTACATTCCCCGGCAAACGAAGGCTCTCATCCCCCATGAGATGACCGCCGGGTATGGGGGACAATCCGGCGATCATCTTCTCCCGGAGGCCTTTCACCACCGCCCCTTCCCAGGATAATCTGCTTCGGCAATAATCGGCTGCCGCTCCCATAGCCACGATAGCTGCCACATTTTCCGTACCGGCCCGGTATCCCCCTTCCTGCCCTCCGCCGTAAAGGAGAGGCTCCAGGGCATAGCCCTGACGGCAATAGAGAATACCGCAGCCCTTAAGGCCGTAAAATTTATGAGCGGATGCACTGAGATAGGTAATATTCCAGCTGTTTACATCAACAGGCAGGTGGCCTACCACCTGTACCGCATCCGTGTGAAAGGGAATGCCATACTCCTTTGCCAGTTCCCCGATTTTATCAATGGGCTCAATCGTCCCTACCTCATTGTTGGCAAACATAACGGAAATCAACCGTGTGTTTTTTCTGATACAGCTTTCTATATCCCGCACCCGGATCCGGCCTTTTTCATCGGGTCTCACATAGCTCACCTTTACCCCACGTCTCTCCAGCGCTTTACAGGTATGAAGGACGGCGTGGTGCTCTATGGCTGTGGTTATGATGTGGGCCGGCTGTCCATAGGGACAGCTTCGCTCCAGCACCCAGTTGTCCGCTTCCGTACCTCCTGAGGTAAAATAGATCTCCTCCGGCTTCGCTCCGATGAGTCTCGCTACGGATTGTCTGGCCTCCTCCACTGCCTGGTGCGCCTCCTGTCCGTTGGCACATACGGCTGATGGATTTCCATACTTTTCCCGCAGCCAGGGCAATGTTCTGGCCACCACCTCTGCCGCCGGAGGGGTGGTGGCTGCATAATCCATATACAACAGTTTTTTCATGGTCTGTCCCTGTTCTTTTTTCCCACTTACTGCTATACTATGCATTTTTTTGCAAAACACACTCCGGTATGGCACACTTACAGGCAGAAAAAAACGGCACTGCCCTGCAGTGCCGCTGTGTTATTGCAATATACTTGTACGAGGATGGAAACGATCGTAAATCGTACGCATACGTTCTATGTTCATCTGTACATACATCTGTGTTGTGGAGAGATCGGAATGGCCCATCATCTGCTGTACACTCCGTACATCCGCACCGTTCTGCAGCAGGTGTGCTGCAAAGCAATGCCGCAGGGTGTGGGGTGTGATGTCCTCTTGAATTCCCGCCTCCGTGGCGTATCCCTTCAACAGTTTCCAGAAGCCCTGACGGCTCATCTGTTTTCCGGAGCAGTTCACAAAAAGCCAAGGGCAATCCTCCATCTGCATCAGCTGTGCCCGGGCAGTGCCCAAATACTGCTGCAGACTTTTTCTTGCCGCTTCTCCAAAGGGAATCACCCGCTCTCTTTCATGGCAGATAATATAATTAAACTTCAAATTCACATCCGACATTTTAAGCCGGATCAGTTCGCTCACCCGAATGCCCGTGGCATACAAAAGCTCCAGCATGGCCCGATCCCGAATGCCCTTTACCGTCTCCGTATTCGGCTGGTTCATCAGACTTTCAACCTGTTCCACGCTCAAAATAACCGGCATCTTTTTTTCCACCTTAGGCGGATGCAGCTTCTCCGAGGGATCCTCTTCTATTTTTCTGGTTCGCTGCAGGTAATGGAAAAAGGCATGGAGGGATGCAATATTTCTGGATACCGTTGCTGTGGAAAGCTTCTGTCTCTCCAAATATAACAGATAGGATCGGATATTCGTAGTGGTGATCTCCCGTATATCGGTGATTTCCTGTGTCTCAAAATAAGCCGCTGTTTTCTCCAGATCCCGCCGGTAACACGACACCGTGTTGGCTGACACCTTCTTGTCCTCCCGCAGATAGCGGATAAACTCTTCAATTTCCCTGTGCATCTCTCTTCCTCGTTCACCGGCTGTTTGGCTCTCCCCTTCCAACAGCGTCCGTAAATTATTTAATCACATTTATTTACAAAATGCAAATGTCAAAATTCCCTGTATTTTCGGCATTTTTTGGTCATTTTTTCTGCTGCACAAGATGTTGTTTTTCTTATGGATTTTCATAACTATATGTGGTATTTATAGGCTTTCGCAATTTTTATTTTTTTATAAAAAATTTGAGGAGAATACTGCTTTCTCCTTTACAGGCCAGCACTGCCAGGCAGATCATCACCAGTATATGCCCCATAAAAGCGGCCAGCTTAGGAAGTCCCTGCCTTTGCCTGTTTGTCATACATCCGTTGCCCATCCATATATCGTACATTTCTACTGCCAGTACCGGACCGCTGCAGCAAAAGCAGGGGACCATCCACGTCAGGCTTTTAAGCCACCAGTAGACGCCTTCCTGAAGTAAAATACCGGAGGTCAAAACTCCCAGAACGCACCCCATTCCCAGCAGCAGCGTACCCACAACCACCGCTCCCCAGGGGAATACACTTCCCAGAAACAACAGGCTTAATATACCCAGATCACGACGGAGCAGCTGCCAGAATAAAACCTCCCCCGTGGCCTGAAAGACAGCATTTTCATATACAGCGACAGAAAAGGACTGAGACGCCAGGGGATCACAAAAACGCCAATACAGCTGCAGCATCAGGCATCCCCACAGATAGCCTCCCAGGAACAGGGCAACCAGCTGCATTCCGTCCCTGTGGATCCCTTTTCCTTCTTTATGCCTCAAATGTTACCCTCCTCACTGTCCGACTTCGCCTTATCTTACTTGTACGCCATAATCAGGCCGGATATGTCACAAGGGCAAAAAAAGAGATGCCCTTAGGCATCTCTCT
>CAZUBP010000100.1:0-6267 GCA_964618605.1 uncultured Lachnospiraceae bacterium
GATGCCGAGAAGGTTATCGTAGCTATGGGTTCCGTTTGTGATACTATCGAGGAGACCATCGACCACCTGCTGGCCAAGGGCGAGAAGGTTGGTGTGATCAAGGTTCGTCTGTACAGACCGTTCAGCGCACAGGCCCTGATCGATGCTATTCCTGCTACTGTTAAGCAGATCACTGTTCTTGACAGAACAAAAGAGCCGGGTGCTATGGGCGAGCCCCTGTATCTGGACGTTGTAGCTGCTCTGAAGGGCTCCAAGTTCGAGACAACACCGGTATTCACTGGTCGTTATGGTCTTGGTTCCAAGGATACAACACCGGCACAGATCGTTGCTGTATACAACAACACAACAAAACAGAAATTCACTCTGGGTATCGTAGATGATGTTACCAATCTGTCTTTGGAGCTGGGTGCTCCCCTGGTTACTACACCGGCAGGCACCATCAACTGCAAGTTCTGGGGTCTGGGAGCTGATGGTACTGTAGGTGCCAACAAGAACTCCATCAAGATCATCGGTGACAACACAGATATGTATGCTCAGGCTTACTTTGATTATGACTCCAAGAAGTCCGGTGGTGTGACTATGTCTCACCTTCGTTTCGGTAAGACTCCTATCAAATCTACATACCTGATCAGACAGGCTAACTTCGTAGCTTGCCACAATCCTTCCTATGTACGTAAGTACAATATGGTACAGGAGCTGGTTGACGGCGGTACATTCCTGCTGAACTGTCCCTGGGATATGGAAGGTCTGGAGAAACATCTTCCCGGACAGGTAAAGAGATATATTGCCGAGCACAATATCAAATTCTATGTTATTGACGGTATCAAGATCGGTAAAGAGATCGGTCTTGGCGGACGTATCAATACCGTTCTTCAGTCCGCATTCTTCAAACTGGCTCAGATCATTCCGGAAGAGGAAGCTATCGATCTGATGAAGGCTGCTGCAAAGGCTACTTACGGACGTAAGGGTGACGCCATTGTACAGATGAACTACGACGCTATCGACGCCGGTGCAAAACAGGTTGTTGAGATCGAAGTTCCGGCCAGCTGGAAAGATGCAGAAGATGAGAGCATCATCGCTGAGAACGTAACAGGCGGAAGAAAAGAAGTTGTTGATTTCGTTAACAACATTCAGCACGCTGTAAATGCTCAGGAAGGTAACAACCTGCCTGTATCCGCATTCAAGGATTATGTAGATGGTACCACACCGTCCGGTGCTGCAGCATACGAGAAACGTGGTATTGCCGTAGATATCCCGGTTTGGGAGTCTGAGAACTGTATCCAGTGTAACCGTTGTGCTTATGTATGTCCCCACGCTTGTATCCGTCCGGTAGCTATGACTGCTGAGGAAGCTGCAAAGGCTCCCGAAGGCATGAAGATGCTGGATATGACAGGTATGAAGGAGTACAAGTTCGCTATCGTTACATCTGCTCTGGATTGTACAGGCTGCGGTTCCTGTGCTAACGTATGTCCGGGCAAGAAGGGTGCTAAGGCACTGGCTATGAAGAGCATGGAAGAGAACATTGCCCTTCAGGCTGGATTTGATTATGCTGTATCCCTTCCGGAGAAACAGGATGTTATCGCTAAATTCAAAGAGAACACCGTTAAAGGTTCTCAGTTCAAACAGCCGCTGCTTGAGTTCTCCGGAGCTTGTGCAGGTTGTGGTGAGACACCTTATGCTAAGCTGATCACACAGCTGTTCGGTGATAGAATGTATGTTGCCAACGCAACAGGATGTTCTTCTATCTGGGGTAACTCTTCACCCTCCACACCGTACACCGTAAACGCTAAGGGACAGGGTCCTGCATGGTCCAACTCCCTCTTCGAGGATAACGCTGAGTTCGGTTATGGTATGTTCCTGGCTCAGAAGGCTATGCGTGATGGCCTTAAGACAAAAGTTCAGGATCTGTTAGCTAATACAGACAAAGAGGATGTAAAGGCTGCAGCTCAGGAATGGCTGGATACCTTCAGTGTAGGCGCTACCAACGGCGCTGCTTCCGATAAACTGGTTGCAGCTCTTGAGGCTTGCGGATGCGAGAAGGCTCAGGATATTCTGAAGAGCAAAGACTTCCTGGCTAAGAAGTCCCAGTGGATCTTCGGTGGTGACGGATGGGCTTACGATATCGGTTTCGGTGGTGTTGACCACGCTCTGGCTTCCGGTCAGGACATCAACATCATGGTATTCGATACCGAGGTTTACTCCAACACAGGTGGACAGGCTTCCAAATCTACACAGCCGGGTGCTATCGCACAGTTCGCTGCTGCAGGTAAAGAGGTTAAGAAGAAAGATATGGCTTCCATCGCTATGTCCTACGGTTATGTATATGTAGCTCAGATCTCCATGGGTGCTGACTTTAACCAGTGTGTTAAAGCTATCGCTGAGGCAGAGGCTTATCCGGGACCGTCCCTGATCATCGCTTATGCTCCCTGTATCAACCATGGTATCAAGAAAGGTATGAGCAAAGCTCAGACCGAGGAAGAGCTGGCTGTTAAGACTGGTTACTGGCATCTGTTCCGCTTCAATCCGGAAGCAGAGAGCAAGTTCACTCTGGACTCCAAGGCTCCGGATTACTCCGGATACGATGAGTTCCTGAACGGAGAGGTTCGTTACAATTCTCTGAAACGTGCTAATCCGGAAAGAGCTGCAAAACTGTTCGCTAAGAACCAGAAGTGCAACGAGGAAAGATATGCATACCTGAACAAGCTGACTGATCTGTACACCACAGAGAAATAAATTGTTCTGAAATTGAGAGAGGCGCTCCTATGGGGCGTCTCTTTTTAAGTTCCGGATTGATTTGTGAAAGGGGATTCGTTATAATCTGTATATTGGCATTAGTGTAGCTTTTGCACAGAAAAGAGGAAATATATGACAATAACGGAAAAAGAGGAATATTACCAAAAGCCCGGCAATGGGCTGATGGCTGAGCTGGAATTTTTCGGAGAAATGACCATGGCTGATCTGCAGTTTGTGGTGGACAGTATCCGTGAGTATAAATTTAACAAGACGACGCTGACCCGGGAAGGGCATGTACGGCTATGGAATATTCGGGAAGAGGTGCTGGAGGATTTCCTTGCAGCCGCTAAGAAACAGGGGATTTCCTGCAGAGGTGCCTACAGAAGGACAAAGATCCGGGTGTATGCGCCGGCCCTGGCAGGAATGCAGGAGGGGGAAAGCTTCTCTGTGGAGCCCTATGTAAAAAGAGCCCGGACTTTTCTGGAGGCTTACCAGGACACCATAAAGGTGACCCACGGGGTCTTTAACGTGTATTTTGCCGGCAGAGAGGCAGATCTGGAGCAGGAAAAGAAAGGGGATTTTGTTTTCCTGGCCCAGGAGGATCATACCTTTAAGGTATTGGTTCGGGATGAACAGGGGGAACTCTTCACCCTGGCGGAGAAAACGGAGGCCGGACGCTTCCTTTCCTATCTGCAGGTGGCGGTTGCCCTGTATAATACAGGACTTACCAGGGAAACCTACAAGGGAGCCTTCTGGAAGCAGATGAATGAGCTTACCGACGCCCAGAGGGAGCCGGTGGAGGTGGAGCAGGCCGAGATACATAAGACAGGCAACGGCAATTTCACCTGCGGTCCCCGGGTCATCAAGCAGAAGCAGGAGGAGCTGTATGCCGTGGAATGTCACCATTTCGGCGGCGTGGTGCCTTTAGCCTTCTGGAAAAAGCTGGCCAAGGCCCTGGAAAATTATGAAGATATAGAGCTTCGCCTGGATCGGGAAGGCACACTGTATGTGTGCAATCTGCTGGCAGAGGAGGTACACAATCCTTTGGATGCCATGACAGACGCCGCCTTTACCCGGGCAGAGAAAAGCCGGGTAAGTGACCATTGCAGCTTATGTGCCCGAGGCACTCTGGAACCCCAGGCTTTCGTCAGCGTTCTGCTGAAGGAAATGCGCAAGCTGCATTTCTATGACGGCGTGCTGCCCACCTTTACCGTATCCGGATGTGAGCGGTGCTGCGGCAGAGTGCCCAGAGAGGATATTATTTTTGTAAATCAGACAGAAGCACCGGCGGACAGACCCTCCGGTCGCTACTGTAAAGTAGTGCTGACCGTTCCCCGGCAGCAGGAGCTGGGCATAATGCCCCAGCAGAATATCGCCGAATATCTTATGGCAATAGCAGCGCTGGTACAGTCTGCGGAAAGCAATTTCGCAGACTGGTATGAGAAAAATCCGGAGCTGATGATAAAACTGACAACGCTGTACTGTCAGGATAAAGTGGAGGAAGAAGCGTAATGATGGAAACAATAGAAATGTGCAAGCCGGGCTTTACCGTACCGGAGGCCTACGAATTGCTGCACTGCGAGGAAATACAGGATGTCTGTGCGAAAGGCAGCCTTCTGCGTCATAAAAAAAGCGGAGCCAGAGTAGCCCTGCTGGAATGTGATGATGAGAACAAGGTGTTTAATATCGCTTTTCGTACACCTCCGAAAAACAGCACAGGAGTAGCCCATATTCTGGAGCATACCGTTCTCTGCGGTTCCGAGAATTTTCCTCTTAAGGATCCCTTTGTAGAGCTGGTGAAGGGTTCCTTGAATACCTTTTTGAATGCCATGACCTATCCGGACAAGACCATGTATCCGGTGGCCAGCTGCAACGATCAGGATTTCCAGAATCTGCTGCATGTGTATTTGGATGCGGTATTTTATCCCAATATATATAAAGAGGAGAAGATTTTCCGCCAGGAAGGCTGGCACTATGAGCTGGAATCTCTGGATGCGCCCTTAAAGATCAACGGTGTAGTCTACAATGAGATGAAGGGAGCCTTTTCCTCTGCGGATGAAGTGATTGACCGGGAGATCTTTAATTCTCTTTTCCCGGATACTCCCTATGGCGTGGAATCCGGCGGTGATCCCCGGGTGATCCCGGAGCTTTCCTATGAGGAATTTCTGGATTTCCACAGAACCTATTACCATCCCTCCAATGCCTACATTTATCTCTACGGCAACATGGATATGGCGGAAAAACTGGACTGGATCGATAAAGAATATCTGTCTCGGTTTGACCAGATCCAGGTAGCCTCCCAGATCCCCCTGCAGCCGGCCTTTACGGCTCCCGTGGAAAAGGAACTGCAGTATCCCGTGCTGGATGAGGATCCCCTGGAAAATAATGCCTATCTTTCCTGCAGTATGGTAGTGGGAGAGAGCCGGGATGTGGAATTAAATGTAGCCATGCAGATCCTGGACTATGTACTGCTGTCTGCACCGGGAGCCCCCCTGAAACAGGTGCTTCTGGATGAAGGTATCGGCAGTGATGTCAGCAGCAGCTATGAGGATGGCATTCGCCAGCCCTTCTTCACGATCATGGTGAAGGAGGCTGATGAGCATAAAAAGGAGCGTTTCCTGACCCTGATCCGGGAGGAGCTTACCCGTATTGCCAACGAAGGCATTTCCCAAAAGGCTATTGCCTCCGGTATCAATTTCTATGAATTCCGCTTCAGAGAGGGAGATTTTTCCTCCTATCCCAGAGGCCTGATCCTGGGCCTTAATATGTTCGACAGCTGGCTCTATGACGATGAGGCCCCCTTTGCCTATCTGAAACAGCTGAAGATCTTTGAAAGCCTTAGAAAGAAGGCGGAGGAAGGCTATTTTGAGGAGCTTATCCGCCGGTATTTCCTGAACAACGATCATACAGTGGTTGTAACGGGAATCCCCCAGAGAGGCATGGAAGCCAGAGAGACCCGGGAGCTTCAGGAAAAGCTGGCTGCCTACAAGGCGAGCCTGACAGAGGCCGAGCTGGAGCAGATCGTAAAGGAAACCAGGGATCTGAAGGCTTATCAGGAGGCCGAGGATTCTCCGGAAGCTATCGCCTGCATTCCCCTGCTGCACAGAAAGGATATCCGCAAGGAGACCTTTGCCCTGAAAAATACCCTTCACGAGGTAGAGGATACCACCGTGGTGCAGCATGATATTTTCACCAACAAGATCGCCTATATCCAGCTTCTGTTTGATCTGGAAAAGGTGCCGGATGATCTGATCCCCTGTCTGGGACTGCTGAAATCTGTCCTGGGCTACATCGGTACAAAGCATTACAGCTACGATGAGCTGTTCCATGAGATCAATGCTTTCTCCGGCGGTATTCAGTGCGGTATCCATGTGTTTGACGATATAAAGACAGGAAAAGGAAGAAAGATGTTCGGCATCCGGGCAAAGGGACTTTACACCCAGAAAAGCTTCCTGTTTTCCATGATACAGGAGATCCTGCTGACTTCCGATTTCTCCGATACCAAGAGATTGAAGGAGATCGTGGATGAGAAAA
>CAZUBP010000101.1:0-6251 GCA_964618605.1 uncultured Lachnospiraceae bacterium
TTTACCGGTGTTCTGAGATTTGTTGTGCTGTTATTTTATCTGTTGCTGGTAATTTTACCTATTTACTGGATGGTGGTTACCTCCTTTAAGACAAATGCAGAGATCATCAACACCCAGGCTATCACCTACTGGCCGAAGGTGTTTACTTTGGAGAACTATGAGGGACTGTTTAAGACCATGCATTACGGTACCTATTTAAAGAACAGTCTCATTGTTACTCTGTCCACAGCGGTAGTGGTTACCTTCCTGTCCATCTATGGCGGTTACGGTATGGCCCGTTTCAAATTCAAGGGTAAAACGGCAGCCCTGCTGTTCTTCCTGGTAACACAGATGATTCCCAGTATTCTGGTTATTATTCCGCTGTATGTTATTTTTGCTAAAATGGGATTGATCGATACCTATGCATCCCTGTTTATCTTCTATACCGTTACCAACCTGCCCTTCTGTGCCATTACCATGCGAAGCTTCTTCGAGAGAATACCCTATTCCCTGGAGGAATCCGCTTACGTGGATGGCTGTTCCAGAGGTCAGACATTGTGGAAAATCGTTATGCCGGTTATGCTTCCGGGTATTGTGGCAGTATTTGTCTTTGCCTTTATCGGTGCCTGGAACGAGCTGATCGCCGGTACTATTTTCCTGAATACCCAGAAAATGTGGACAATTCCCATCGGTTTGAAAGCCCTTGTTGGTAAGTACAACGTAGACTGGGGTTCCATGATGGCCGGTGGCGTGTTGGCTCTGCTGCCCACAGCAATTATGTTTGTCTTTGTACAGAAATACATTGTTGAAGGTCTGACAGCCGGTGCGGTAAAAGGTTAACCTACATGGAAGAAAAGAAAAAAGAAAGAAGAGAAGAGGTGGGCGGCGTTCTGTACATGCGTTTGGCAGACGAGCTGCTGACCTATATACGAAAAATGAATATTCAGCCGGGTATGCGGATCCCCTCGGAACGCAAGCTGGCGGATATGTTCCAAACCAGTCGTACTTCCGTGCGGGAGGCGGTAAGGATCCTGCAGAATAAGGGGCTTTTGAACATTGAGATCGGAAAGGGCATGTATCTCAGTGAAGAGCTGCCGGAGGAAGGCTGTATGATCGAGCTGTGGAAGATCGATTATATGGAATTGCTGGATATTAAGACGACGCTGGAATTTCATATTATCCAGGAAATGTGCAGGTATACGCCGCCGGCAGATATCCTTGCCATAGAAATAGCGCTGCGGATGCTGGAAAAAAGCTATGATCAGGGGATGTATGATCAGCAGGCGGATGCCCTGTTTCACAAGCGGATCCGTGCCTGCAGTTCAAACCAGACGATGGTGCAGCTGATTGAAAATCTGCTGCTGCAGCTGGATGCCTATGGCCTGGGAGAAGAAGAATTCAACAGTGTCTGGCTGGAGACAGTGCCTTATCACAGAGCTCTGTACGAAGCTATTGTGCAGCACAGTGAAAAGAAAGCTCATGAAGCTTTCTATACGATCTATGAGATTGATAAATCGGCTCTTAAGATCAAAAAGAGACGCATAAGTTAAAAGGAGAGGCTGCTGTAATGCCATTTGCAGCAGCCTTTTTTGGAGGAGAAATGAAGGATTTTACATCATGCCCCGATAGACGGGGAAGCGACAGTATTAAATGGGCAGCAGCTCCTGAGGGAGTATTGCCTATGTGGGTAGCAGACATGGATATTCCGGTAGCGGAACCGGTACAGCAGGCCCTTTTGGAGAGAGCGGCCCATCCGCTGTACGGTTATCCGGATTTTGCACAGAGAGATCTGAAAAAACTGGTGGCTGCCCATTACAAAAAGGTATATAATGTTGAAGTTGACCCTGCCTGGATCACCTGGATACCCAGTGTAATGCCGGGCATGAACGTGGCAGTGCTTATGGAAAAGGGAAGCTTTACCTATTTTACCCCTATGTACAATCATATCCGGGAAGTCACAAAGGAAACGGGTGTGCCGGTGGTGGAGGTAAAGCTGAAAAAGGAAGATTCCCGGTACACCATGGATTTTGCAGCTATGGAGGAGAGCATGACGGAGGACATTACCTCCTTTATCCTTTGCAATCCTCATAATCCCGTAGGGCGGTGCTACACCCACGGGGAGCTTCTGGAGGCGGCACAGTTCTGCGAAAAGCATGACCTGCTGCTGATCAGTGATGAGATCCACTGTGAGCTGGTGCTGGAGGGACAGCACATGCCTGCTTTTACCGTCAGTGAATGGGCCAAAATGCACAGCGTGACCCTGGGCAGTCAGGGAAAGATCGGTAATATACCGGGATTGCCTATGGGCTTTGCTATTATTCCCAATCCGGAAATTCGTGCCCGCTTTGATGAGGAGCTGAACGGCACCATGGCCAGCTATAATGTGATGACCCTGGCGGCATACAGAAAGCTGTATGACGGAAGCTGCGATCAGTGGAAGGAAGATCTGCGGGAACAGCTGCGGAAAAACAGAGATCGGGTAGAACAGTGGGTAGAGGCCACAGAAGGAATTACCGTGCCCCACAACGAAGCCACCTATCTGGCTTTCCTGGACTGCAGTGGTCTGGGACTGGAGGATCCGGCGGATTTCTTCCTGAAAAAGGCAAAGGTCCTTCTTTCTTCCGGTGAAATGTACGGGGATAAGACCTGTGTGCGGCTGAATTACGGCTGCAGTCCCGGCCAGCTGGAGGAGGCACTGACCCGAATGGGAAATGCCCTGAAAAAGGAGAGATAATAAACATGACAATGTCAAAACCTGTAGTGTCAAAATTTGGAGGCAGCTCTCTGGCAGATGCCGGACAGTTCCGAAAAATACGCTACATTATTAAAGAGAATCCCAACAGACGTTATATCGTGCCTTCCGCACCGGGAAAACGTAACCCGGAGGATGTGAAGGTAACGGATCTTTTGTACGCCTGCTACGACCGGGCGAAAAAAGGAGAGCCCTATGAGGCATATCTGCAGCAGATCCGCCAGCGGTACCAGGAGATTATTGAGGATCTGGGGCTGAAGCTGTCTCTTCAGGAGGAGCTGAAGGTGCTGGAAAGCTCCTTTGTAAAGGGAATCGGCAGTGAATATGCGGCTTCCCGGGGGGAGTATCTCAATGGTATCCTGCTGGCTGCCTATCTGAATTATGAATTTGTGGATGCGGCTACGGTGATCCGTTTCTATTCCGACGGCACTCTGGACAGTGAGACCACCAATAAGCTGTTGAAGGAGCGCCTGGGCAGATGCTCTGCAGCGGTGATCCCGGGATTTTACGGAGCGGATGAGACAGGACGGATCCATACCTTTTCCCGGGGCGGCTCCGATGTTACCGGTGCGCTGGTAGCCAGGGCTGTACGGGCAGAGATCTACGAAAACTGGACGGACGTTACGGGATTTTTGCTGACGGATCCTAACATCGTGGAAAATCCCAAAAAGATCGATGTAATGACCTTTGAGGAGCTGCGGGAGCTGGCCTATAGAGGAGCTACCGTGCTTCATGAGGATGCGGTGTACCCGGTACGAAGAGAGGGGATCCCCATTCATATTCGCAATACCAATGCACCGGATCAGAACGGTACTATGATCTGCCGCCGGATCCCCCCGGAGGAGGAGACGCCCATCACCGGTATTGCCGGACGGAAGGATTTCGTGGCCATCAGTATTGCCAAACACAGGCTGAATGCCCAGGTGGGCTTCTGTAAAAAGCTTCTGGAGGCTTTTGATGAGAATGATATTGCCTTTGAGCATATGCCCTCGGGCATCGATTCCATCAGTGTTATTATGTCCCGGGAGGAATATCTGAAAAAAGAGGACGGTATCATGGATTCTCTTCGCCGTCGTCTGAATCCGGACAGGATCACCCTGGATAATGATCTGGCACTGGTGACTGTAGTGGGTAAAGGCATGCGTTCAGTGAGTGGTATTGCCGCCCGCTTTTTCGGGGCGCTGGGAGATGCCAATGTAAATATTAAGATGATCGATATGGGTTCTAATGAGATCAACTGCACCATCGGTGTAGCGAACGAGGATTTTGAACGGGCTATCCGGGCGCTGTATGATGCGCTGGTTGGCTAAAGAAATATGATACCTCTGGGGACAGTTTTCCCTCAGAGGTATTTTTTTGCAGAAAAAAAAGAGCATCTCTTACGAGATACTCTTTAGCTGGGCTACAAGGATTCGAACCTTGAAAATGACGGAGTCAGAGTCCGTTGCCTTACCATTTGGCGATAGCCCAAAGTGCTGCAACAAAATGTATTATATGGTATGACATATAAAAAGTCAAGCACAAATTTTATTTTTTTTCAGAGAAAAAAACATGATGTAATTTACAGATATCGTGGTATAATAGGAGCAGTTTGTGACAAGACACAAGAAAGGTTACATCAGAAAGGAGTTTTCATGAGAGCACTGAACCTTACCCTGTTGACGGATTTATATGAGCTGACAATGATGCAGGGTTACTTTAAAAACCCCACGGATCAGATCGTGGTGTTTGATGCATTTTACAGGAAGAATCCCTGCGGAGGCGGTTTTGCCATTGCAGCCGGTCTGGAGCAGATTATTGAATATATACGGGATCTTCATTTTACCCCGGATGATATCTGTTACCTCAGAAGCCTTGGTATCTTTGAGGCAGATTTCCTGGAGTATTTGAGAGGATTCCATTTTACCGGTGATATTTACGCTATTCCTGAGGGAACTGTGGTATTCCCCCGGGAACCCCTGATCAAGGTAGTGGCTCCGGTGATGGAGGCACAGCTGGTGGAAACAGCGATTTTGAATATTCTGAATCATCAGAGTCTTATCGCCACAAAGGCAGCCCGGGTGGTGTACGCTGCCAAAGGTGACGGTATTATGGAGTTTGGTCTGCGTCGTGCCCAGGGACCGGACGCCGGTATCTATGGTGCGAGAGCAGCTGTGATCGCCGGTTGTGTAGGTACATCCAACGTACTTACAGGCCAGATGTTTGGGGTGCCGGTAAAGGGAACCCATGCCCATAGCTGGATCATGAGCTTTCCGGATGAGTATACCGCTTTTAAGACCTATGCCCAGATGTATCCCGACGCCTGCATTCTGTTGGTGGATACCTATGATGTGCTGGATTCCGGTGTGCCCAACGCTATCCGTGTATTTAAGGAAATGTGTGAGGCAGGACTGCCTATGAAGGGCTACGGTATCCGTATCGACAGCGGTGACCTGGCTTATCTGTCCAAGAAGGCCTACAAGATGCTGGATGAGGCAGGATTCGGAGACGCTATCATTTCCGCTTCCAGCGATCTGGACGAATACCTGATCGACAGCCTGAAGGCTCAGGGCGCCAAGATCAATTCCTGGGGCGTAGGTACCAACCTGATCACTTCTCAGGATTGCCCGGCTTTCGGCGGTGTATACAAGCTGGCCGGCGTAAAGGAACCGGGAGAAGCGGAGTTTACTCCCAAGATCAAGCTGTCCGAGAACAGCGAGAAGGTAACCAACCCCGGCAACAAGATCATTTACCGTATCTACGATAAGGAAAGCGGCAAGCTGCGGGCGGATCTCATCTGTCTGGACGGAGAGACCTTCGACGAGAAGGAAGATATGATCATCTTTGACCCGGTGGAGACCTGGAAAAAGACAAAGCTCAAGGGGGGCACCTACACGCTGCGGGAGCTTCTGGTGAAGGTTATCGACAAGGGCGAGCCCTGTTACACCTCTCCCAGTGTTATGGAGATCCAGAAGATCTGCAAACAGGAGCAGGAAACACTGTGGGACGAAACCAGACGTCTGGTAAATCCCCACGAGGTATATGTGGATCTGTCAGCGAAGCTGTACAAGATCAAGAGCGACCTTCTGGAAGAAATGAGCATGAAACATTTACAGAAATAAGCATGGCGAACAGTCCGGGTAAAACCGGGCTGTTTTTTTCGACAAAAAACGAAAATTTCGTGAAAAGGATGAACATTGTTTCACAATTTCTCTATTGCTTACGGGAAGGGAAACAGGTAGAATAACAGTATCGTGGTTACCTATGCCCATTTTTCGGGCGCATTTAGAAAGTAGAGGACGAAAGACTTGATAGAATTAGGAAAAAGACAGGATTTAACCGTTGTTAAAAAAGTAGATTTCGGCGTATATCTGGCCGAGAATGAAGCGGCAGCCGGTGAAAAGGTGCTGCTGCCCATAAAGCAGGTGCCGGAGGGCGTTGGCCTGAAGGATAAGATCAATGTATTTATTTACAAGGATTCTCAGGATCGCCTGATCGCCACCACCAAAAACAGCCTGCTCCAGCTGGGCGAGATCGCCCT
>CAZUBP010000102.1:0-6235 GCA_964618605.1 uncultured Lachnospiraceae bacterium
GTGTTCGTCTGATACGGGGCGGCTCATCTCCAAAGAATAAAAAGGCAGAGACTTCTCAGACAGCGGAAACTTCCCAGTCCGTGGAAGCGTCTCAGGCTGAGGAGACAGGTGCTTCCACTGAGGCAGCCGGTCAGGCTTCCCTGACAGAGACGGATGATCAGACCATGATCACCCTGATCAAGTCCTATTATCAGGCACTGGCAGCAAAGGATGTGGAGACGGTGCGTGTCCTGACGGATCAGCTTACCTCTGATGAAGAGACGTCTATTCAGGATGGCAATGATGTTCAGTCCTACAGTGATCTTACGGTATATACCGTGCCGGGACTGCAGGAGAATACCTGGGTAGTATACGCTAAATACAATTGTCAGTATGCCAATTTTGATACGGCAGCACCTGGCTTAAGCCGGCTGTATGTATGTACGGCAGATGATGGTTCCTACTATATCTCCAACGGTACTGTGGAGGAATCTGTGAAGCAGTACATTGAGGCTCTTCAGAACAATACTGATGTAGCCAATCTGGTACAGAGTGTTCAGGCCGAGTATGAGGCTGCCCTGGCAGCGGATACTTCACTGGCCAGCTATCTGGAGAACAAGGATCAGTCAGCATCCAATGCCCTGTACGAAGCAGACGGTACAGAGCTGACGATCAAACAGACATGTAATGTCCGTGCCGGAGCGAGCACCTCTACTGAGAAGCTGGGACAGCTTACTGCCGGAACCACAGTCGTTAAGGAAGGCTCCGAGGCTGAGTGGATCAAGATTACCTATGAGGGACAGACAGCATATGTAAGATGGGATATGTTTGAATAAGCTGCATGTTTCGGGGACTGTTATCAGGCAGTCCCCTGTTTTTTTCTTTGAAACTGTGAGAAAATAAAGGAGGATACCTGTGGCAGAGGAATTAATCAGGATCAATAAGCTGCTCAGTGATGCCGGGGTCTGCTCCCGAAGAGAGGCGGATCGTCTGGTGGAGCAAAAGAGAGTGACAGCAGACGGTGTGCCGGTGACCATGGGAAGCAAAGTAAGCCCTTCGGCGGATATCCGGGTGAATGGGAAACCGATCCGCAAGGAAGAGCGAAAGGTATTGCTGATGCTCAATAAGCCCAGAGGTATTGTGTGCACTATGGAGCGCCGTGAGCGGGACAGTGTGGTGCGGTTTATGAAATATCCCCTTCGGGTATATCCTGTGGGACGACTGGATAAGGACAGCGAGGGACTGTTGCTGCTCACCAACCAGGGAGATCTGGTGAACCGCATTATGCGGGCGGGAAATCGCCATGAAAAGGAATATGTGGTTACCGTGGACCATGAGATAACAGAGGATTTTCTGGAGAAAATGAGTCTGGGGGTGCCTATTCTGGACACCATTACCCGTCCCTGCCAGGTAGAATATGTGGGAAAATACACCTTTCGGATCATCCTGACCCAGGGACTGAATCGACAGATCCGTCGGATGTGCGAGTATTTCGGCTACGAAGTGAAGAAGCTGAAAAGAGTCAGGATCATGAATCTAACACTGGACAGATTGCCGGTGGGAAAATATCGGGAAGTGACAGGCAAGGAGCTGGAAGAGCTGTTAAAGCTTCTGGAGGATTCCTCTTCGCTGTCACAAAAGGAGCTGCATGGACAAACAAAGTAGAATGAAGGAATTAGCCGCCCTGTTGAAGGAGGCTTCCAAAGCCTATTACCGGGATGACCGGGAGATTATGAGCAATTATGACTACGACCGGCTGTACGATGAGCTGGTGGCGCTGGAGCAGGAGACAGGCATCGTTCTGGCGGGAAGTCCTACCATGGAAGTGGGCTACGAGGCTCAGGAGGAGCTGACCAAGGTAGAGCATGAGCGTCCTATGCTGTCACTGGACAAGACCAAGGATCGAGAGGTGCTGAAAGCCTTTATTGGCAGCCATCCCTCCCTGTTGTCCTGGAAGCTGGACGGTCTGACGATCGTGCTGACCTATCGTGAGGGAGAGCTGCAGCAGGCGGTGACCCGGGGGAACGGTATCGTCGGCGAGGACATTACCAACAATGCCCGGGTATTCTGTAATCTGCCTCTGAAGCTTTCCTTTAAGGGGGAGCTGGTGCTCAGAGGAGAGGCACTGATCACCTATGCGGATTTTGAACGGATCAACCGGGAGATTCAGGATGTGGATGCTAAATACAAGAATCCCAGAAATCTCTGCAGCGGTTCGGTGCGGCAGCTGAACAACCGTATCACAGCAGAACGCAATGTCCATTTCTTTGCTTTTTCTCTGGTACGGGCAGCGGGGGTTGATTTTGAAAATTCCCATGAAAAGGAGATGCTGTGGCTGAAAGATCAGGGCTTTGAAACCGTAGAATACACTATGGTGACGGCAGATACTCTGGATGCTGCCATGGATGATTTCGCTGCCAGGGTGAAGGACAATCCCTTCCCCTCTGACGGACTGGTAGTCTTATATGACGATATCGCTTACGGTGAGGCTCTGGGAACTACAGCAAAATTCCCTCGAAATTCCTTTGCCTTTAAATGGGCGGATGAACTGCGGGAGACGGTTTTGCTGGATATTGAATGGAGCCCCTCAAGAACAGGTCTTATCAATCCGGTTGCCATTTTTGAACCGGTGGAGCTGGAGGGTACTACCGTCAGCCGGGCCAGCGTGCATAATATCAGCATTATGCGGCAGCTGGAGCTGGGCATCGGGGATACCATTGAGGTTTACAAGGCCAACATGATCATTCCCCAGATCGCAGAAAATAAGACCAGAAGCGGGGTAAAACAGATCCCGAAGATCTGTCCGGCCTGCGGCGGGGAAACCAAGATCCAGAAGGCTAACGATGTGGAAGTGCTCTTTTGCCCGAATCCGGAATGTTCCGCAAAAGCCATCAAGGCCTTCGGCCTTTTTGTCAGCAGAGACGCCATGAATATAGACGGTATTTCCGAGGCCACTTTGGAGAAATTTATCGCCAGAGGCTTCTTAAAGGATTTTTCCGCTATCTTTTCCCTGAAGGAGCATCGGGAGGAGATCGTGGAGATGGAGGGCTTCGGACAGAAGTCCTACGATCGTATGGCAGAGAGCATAGAAAAGGCCAGACATACCACACTGCCCAGACTGATCTACGCCCTGGGTATTCCCAATGTGGGACTGGCAAATGCCAAGCTGATCTGTAGGCATTTCGACTATGATCCCCAGCGGGTGTGTCAGGCATCCCCGGAGGAGATCAGTGCCATTGAGGGCCTGGGAGAGGTCATTGCCGCTGGCTATTGCCGCTGGTTTGCCAAACCCGAGCACCGTCAGGAGTACGAAAAGCTGCTGCAGGAGGTGGAACTGGAAACACCTCAGACCGGGGAGGAACAGCCCCTGAAGGGAAAGGTTTTCGTTATCACCGGTTCGGTGGAGCATTTCGCCAACCGCAGCGAAGTAAAGGAGAAGATAGAAACACTGGGAGGAAAGGTCACCGGCAGTGTGACAAAGAACACTTCCTTCCTGATCAATAACGATGTAGCATCCAATTCTTCAAAGAACCGAAAGGCCAAAGAACTGGGGGTGGAGATCATTTCCGAGGAAATGTTCCTGGAGATGATCGAAGGCAAGTAAAGGGTAAAGAGGTAGATCGTGGAGGAAAATACGGAGAAAAAATTTACGGAAGCGGTGCAGGACAAGGCCCAGAAAGGTAAAAAAGGGGTTGTCAAGCTGGTCTTTGGCCGGACAGCCATTATTTTGCTGCTGGTAGCGCTGCAGGCCTTTGTACTGGTGATGATGGGATTATTCCTGTTTCGCTATGTGCTGTACGCTTATGCGGTGTACACCGTCATCGCCATCTTTCTGGTAATGTGTATCATCAATAAGCCGGGGACACCGGAGCTGCAAATGCCATGGATCGTCATAACCTTGGTATTTCCGGTGCTGGGAGGGCTGTTGTACCTTTTTGTGCAGCTGCAGCCCGGCACACGTATACTGAACAAAAAGGTAGTAGAACAGACGGAACGCATGAAAAACTATATCTCCCCCAATGAGGAGGTTATGGAAGAAATTCGCCGGGAGGATCCCCATCTGGCCGGTGTGGCAGGGTATCTGAGCAGCGTGGGCTTTCCCCCCTACCGCAATAACGGACTGACCTATTATCCCCTGGGGGATGACTGGCTGCCGGCGGTGCTGGAGGAGCTTCGAAAAGCCAGAAAATTTATTTTCATGGAGTATTTCATTATTGAACACGGAGAGGTCTGGGATCAGGTGCTGGAGATCCTGAAGGATAAGGTGGCAGAAGCAGTAGAGGTGCGGCTGATGTACGACGGCACTCTGCAGTTTGCGTCCCTGTCCCATGATTATCCCCGGCGGATGGAGTCTGCGGGCATTAAATGTCGGGTATTTTCACCCATAAAGCCGGCGCTGACCACCTATCAGAACAACAGAGATCACCGCAAGATCCTGGTGATCGACGGAGAGACCGCCTTTACCGGAGGAACGAACCTGGCGGATGAATATATCAATCGCAAAGAGCGTTTCGGCCACTGGAAGGACACCGCCATTATGGTGCAGGGAGAAAGCGTGAAGAGCTTTACCCAGATGTTCTTGCAGCTGTGGGATCTGGATGGCTATGAAAATAATTATGAGGATTATCTGGAACTGTATCCCAGGAAGCCGGAGACAGAGTATCCCGGCTACGTGATCCCCTATGCAGACAGTCCTCTGGACGGCGATCCCGTAGGCAAGTTTGTATACATGAATATTCTGGAGCGGGCCACAAAATATGTGCATATCATGACCCCCTATCTGATCATAGACCATGATATGATCACCGCTCTTTGCAATGCAGTGCGCCGTGGCGTGCAGGTGCGGATCATCCTGCCCCATATTCCGGACAAGGTGTATGCCTTTGCCCTGGCCAGAACCCATTATCCCTATCTACTTAGTCAGGGGGTAGAGATCTATGAATACACACCGGGCTTTGTCCATGCCAAGGTGTTTGTCAGCGACGACAACACGGCGGTGGTAGGTACAATAAATATGGATTACCGCAGCCTGTTTCTTCATTTTGAAAATGCGGTGCTGCTGTACCAGGCGGAGGAGATCGCCAGAATCGCTGAGGATTTTGAGGATACTCTGGAAAAATGTCTGGAAGTCACTCCGGAGTACGTACAGAAAATCAGCGTAAGGCACAAGCTCCTGGGCTTCGTGCTGAAGATCTTTGCCCCGCTGATGTAGAAAATAAAAGTTTTCCTTGCATTTCAGATGGTTTTAGGTAAAATGTATGGGGAACAGCCCCCTATGGGCCACAAAACAGCCATATATACAGGAGGAATAGTGCATATATGATATCAGCAAATAATGTAACCCTCAGACTGGGCAAGAAAGCCCTTTTTGAAGATGTAAATATTAAATTTACCGAAGGAAACTGCTATGGCATTATCGGTGCCAACGGTGCCGGAAAATCCACCTTTTTGAAGATCCTTTCCGGAGAGCTGGAGACCACCAACGGCGATGTCTCCATTACACCGGGACAGCGGCTTTCCTTCCTGAAACAGGATCATTTCCAGTATGATGCCTATACCGTTCTGGATACCGTTATTATGGGTAACCAGAGACTCTATGACATCATGAAGGAAAAAGAAGCTATTTATATGAAGGAGGACTTCACCGACGAGGATGGTATCCGTGCCAGCGAGCTGGAAGGTGAGTTCGCCGAGATGAACGGATGGGAAGCGGAGTCAGATGCAGAGACCATGCTTAACGGTCTGGGTATCCCCACAGAGCTCCATTACGAGCTTATGGCCAACCTGAAGGGAAGCGAAAAGGTAAAGGTTCTGCTGGCGCAGGCGCTTTTCGGCAACCCGGATATCCTGCTGCTGGATGAGCCTACCAACCATTTGGATATGGACGCCATTAACTGGCTGGAAGAGTTCCTGATCAATTTTGAAAATACAGTTATCGTGGTTTCCCATGACCGTTATTTCCTGAACAAGGTTTGTACCCACACCGCTGATGTGGATTACGGCAAGATCCAGCTGTATGCCGGAAACTATGATTTCTGGTATGAGTCCAGTCAGCTGCTGGTAAAACAGATGAAGGAAGCAAACCGTAAGAAAGAGGAGAAGATCAAGGAGCTGCAGGAGTTCATTTCCCGATTTGCGGCTAACGCCTCCAAATCAAAGCAGGCGACTTCCCGTAAGAAGGCTCTGGAGAAGATCCAGCTGGATGAGATCAAACCCTCCAGCCGTAAATATCCCTATATCGATTTCCGTCCAAATC
>CAZUBP010000103.1:0-6223 GCA_964618605.1 uncultured Lachnospiraceae bacterium
CCACAGCTCTCTCCATGTACGGAACTTCTTATCAGGTGAAAAAATATACTGCATTTCTTTGCTGGCATAACGCTCAGATAAGGGACTTACGTATTTGTCACTCATAACACGCCTCCTGTATAAGGTAAATTTTCAATAAAGGATCTTTTATTTATCATATTCGCCCCGGATATCCTCCTCAGGCGGTGCAAGGGGGTATTTACCGGTAAAGCATCCGGTACAGATACCCTGATTTCCTGCCAGTGCCGGCAGTCTGTTGATATCCAGATAATGCAGAGAATCAGCGCCGATGATCTGGCGGATCTCCTCCACGGAGCGATTGTAGGCGATCAGCTGCTCTCTCACCGGCACATCTGTACCGAAGTAACAGGGCCATAAAAAGGGCGGTGAGCTGACCATCATATGTACTTCCTTAGCTCCTGCCTCCCGAAGCATGGAAACGATACGGTCACTGGTGGTTCCTCTGACAATGGAATCATCGATCATGATCACTCGTTTGCCGTCCACAGCCTCCTTCAGCACATTCAGCTTGATCTGTACGCTGGATTCCCGGCTGCTCTGCTTGGGCTTAATAAAGGTACGGCCTACATAGCTGTTCTTTACGAAGGCAACACCGTAGGGAATACCGGACTGCAGGGCGTATCCCATAGCTGCGGCATTTCCCGACTCCGGTACACCCACTACCAGATCTGCATCCACAGGGGCGTCCATAGCCAGATATTTGCCTGCCAGAATACGGGAATCGTACACGCTCATGCCATCGATCTGGCTGTCCAGACGGGCAAAGTAAATATATTCAAAAATACAGCGGGACTGACGTTCCCGGGGAATACACATGGATTTGTCGGACTTGATGCCCCCCTCTTTCGTAATGGTTACCACCTCACCGGGCTCTACGTCCCGGATAAAGGTTGCGCCTACAGTATCCAGAGCACAGGTCTCAGAAGCCAGAATATAGGTATTATCCCGGCGGCCAATGCAAAGGGGACGAAATCCGTAGGGATCACGGACACCGATAAGCTTTCTCGGTGAAGAAACTACCAGAGAATAGGCACCCTTTAGCTTTCTGGCGGCCCGAATCACCGCTTCCTCTGCTGTAGCGGAATTCACCCGCTCTCTGGCGATATGATAAGCAATAACTTCTGTATCTATGGTTGTCTGGAAAATAGCGCCGCCGATTTCCAGCTCATGGCGAAGCTGGGGGGTGTTGATCAGATTACCGTTGTGTGCCAGCGCCAGGGTACCCTTTACATAGTTCAGTACCAGGGGCTGAGCATTTTCTCTGGTAGATGCACCGGCTGTAGAATACCGCACATGACCTACACCAATATTTCCTTTCAGCTTTTCCAGATGATCCGGTGAAAATACTTCGTTTACCAGTCCCATATCTCTGTGGGATCTGACGATATTAGGGCCATCGGTATCACTGACGGCGATACCACAGCTCTCCTGTCCCCGGTGCTGCAGGGCCATCAGCCCGTAATAGATCGTGGAAGCTACGTCGTTGCCGTCCAGATCATACACACCAAAAACACCGCATTCTTCTTTCAGTCCGTCCTCTCCGGGCTGATATGTCATATAGTGTTCACTTTTCTTCATGTAACATCCCTTTCTCCGCAATGCAGATGAGAGATAACCGCCGGGCACAAATCCCAACGGTATCTATAAGTTTTTTATAATAATGCAACCTCAATTATAAACTACCCTTATCATACATTGCAAGATGACAATAACCATAAAAAATGAACTCAATATCCCGTATTTTTGTGATAACTGTCTGTGAGCTCCTTCAGATAGCCTTTCATGCCTTCTTCGTAGCTTTGAAGATCGCCGTTTTCCATCTTTTCCTTCAGCTCTTTGTAATGTCCGGCGGCATGAGACTGATCGAAGCTGTCCTGGGCCTCCCGGATCTGTTCCGTGATACCGGCCACTGTCTGACTGTCCACCCCAAGACTTTCCGCCGTCTTTTCCATCTGCCGCTCTCCGTCGGCCAGGGCTACCGCTGTGAGATAGCCGGTAAGCACCTTGCTGCTGTGGAGCATCTCATAGGCTGTCCGGAAGCATTCCCGGGCCTCACTGAGCTCGAAAAGCCGGGCATGGGCACAGCCCATATTGTAGTAAACACTGCCCTTGAACTGACTGCCGGTCTCATCATCCTCCTTCAGCTGGAGGCTGGCCTTGTAAATATTCAGGGCATTTCTATATTTCTCATTTTCAAAGAGGTAATCCGCCTTCATTTTCATGCGCACCCGCTCCGGCTGTACCTCATACTGCACCAGCTTGGCAGAGAAGATCCTCATTTCCTCATGGGAAAGATAAAAGATCTCCTTAAAAATGGGCATAAGCACGTCCCCCACCGGCGCCTGCTGTTCCAGAAGGGCAGCGACTCTCCTGGCCAAGGCCGGAAGTCCCAGCTCATTTCCCAGCCAGCTGCAGAGCTTTTCATTCAACAGCGTCTCGTCCAGCAGATAGAGATTGTTGTACAGGTAAAAGCAAAGCTCCTCCAGAGAATAGATATTGGTGCTGATATTTTCTATATAGAAGGGAGTCTTTGTGGGTTTTGTTCTGCAAAGGATATAACTCATACTCGCTTACCTCCTGCTTCCGTCAATACTTCCTCCCATACCTTATGACTGGAGGGATACAGATCCCCGAAGCCCAGATCCGTTACCCGGATCCGCAGTGTGGTTCCTGAGGTAAAGCCCACCTCGATCCTTACACGGGAAGCCTTGGGGGGCCGCTTGGGCAGTCCTTCCAGCTGCATGACAATGGTCCGTTTCTCCTTGGAATACATTTCCCCGATCTGGAGACGAATGGTGTCCTCCTCATCCAGAAGCACCTCACAGCTGGCTTCCTTGTCATACCAGTTGCCTCCTCCGGTGATCAGGGGATGATATCCCGGTACGCCGTTGATCATCATTTCCATACCCACATTGTACCGTACCACATCACCGCCGATATACAGGTAGGCCTTCAGCCGCTTGTCCTCCAGCTTTTCTCTGGCTGCCTGACAGGCGCCCTTGGCATAAAGATTGTTGCCGAAATATACCTTTCGCTGGGCCTTACACAGAAGGGCTACCGACTTTTTCGCCCATTCCTGGGAAAAACCGTCTCCCACCAGATAGATGGTAGAATACACCTCTGTTCCCAGAGAGGTCTGGATCAGATCGTAGAACTCCATATCCTTCTGCCTTGCGTCGGAGGAAAGGGTGATACGCTTGCCCTCCCGACAGGACACCATAGCCGGTCTTGTCTTTTGATCCACATCCAGGCACCGGAAATAGACGTCCCTGTTTTCAAAGACGAAAAGACCTACCTTGCGGCCTCTGCCGTCCAGTCTCTGAGAAAAAGTCTCATAATAAAAGCTTTCCGGATATTCCTGGAGGAAAGAACGTCCCGTTTCAAAGCCCAGGATCTCGTAAGCCACCCGCACATTTTCCACCAGGGTTCTGGATATACGGGGCGTTGTCAACATAAAGGAGGTGATCTTTTTCGCCGGATCCGTGATATGGAGAAGTCCCAGAGACTCCCGGATCAGGATCGCCAGAAGCTCTCCCGGCTGATAGGCTCTTCCGGCTACGGTCACCGGCTGGCTGTCCTGGCAAAGCTCATAAATACCGCTGACAAAGCTCTCCCCCTTCTGAGAAGAAAAATACTCTGCCTCCGGGCCAAAATGCCATTTTTTCCCGTCTGCTGTACTGATACAGTTGGCAAAGGCGGCCTCCTCTGTTCCCACCTTTACCGGAAGGGACTGGGCAGTGTCAGCCTGCCGGTCATAGTAGCAGATCTGCGAAGCGTTTATACCAAAATCAAAACCGATCAGAATATTTCTTGTTTCGTTCATGACACGTCCTCCTTCCTACAGTAGTGTAAACATCTCTTTGCAAAGATGTTCCGTCATCAGATATTCCTGCATGTCCTTGTCCAGCTTTTCAAAGTTTCTCACATGGCAGTCACCCAGCATACGGTTCAGCTGCTGGTATTTTGTTTTTCCGTTGGTATCGATCTGACTTCCCGATACACTGTGTACCGTCAGATCTGTCATTTTATTGTCCCGGATCAGGGTGTAATCCAACACCTCTCCGTAGAACAGCATAAATTCCTTGGCAAAAATCCCCTGGAACATTTCCTTCATGGGCTCTGTCTTGAATTCTCTGGTCTTGTCTCCCTCGGAGCGCAGGCAATAGCGGATCACGATAGATTCTCCCGGATAGCCCTTACATTCTACAAAGGTACGGTCGTCCAATTCACAGGCCTGGATCAGTTCCTCCGGCAGCTGCTTGAAAAATCCCAGGCGAATACCCTGTGCCGTAGCCAGCTCCAGCTGTGTACGGATAAAGTCTCTGTCCTTTTCCGTAAGCATATGCATCGCCTTGGGCTCTTCCTCCTGCTTGGCCCAGCCATATTCCGTCACCTCTCCGTCACAGGGTGCCAGACCGGCATAATATTTCAACAGGGCAAGGCGACATACCATATGGCCCGTTTTCTCGGTTACCATGGCTTTCATCTGCTCTGTAATATAGTTTTCCTGCTGCTGTTCGCCGTTAAACCACTGGAATCCGCAGAATACCAGGAAGGCTTCCACCACCTGGGGCCGGTAATCCTTTCGCATATAGCTTTCCAGTATCTCTCCCGGATGCTTCAGGGGCTTTCGCAGGAACATGGAAAGGATCAGAAGCTCCTCATCGATTCCCGAGGTATCGATCTCTCTGTCTGCCAGTATATCCCGGATCTGATTCATCTGTTCCAGAGAACCGATGTAGTGGTCCCGCAGATACACCAGGATCACATCGTTGGCCTTCTGTCGGGCAAACATTTCATAGGACAGACAAAGCAGCTCGTCATTTTCCTCCTGACCGATACTCTCGATCATCTGGGTACACAGTACCGTCAGCAGTCTGCCTTCTATATATTCGTAGCCGTAGCGGCTGATCACATCAAAGGCGCCCGCCAGCTTGTGGCGCTGGAGCATAGCCCGCACCACCAGACCTTTGCATTTTCCGGAGATCTCTTCCCGGGCCATAAGCTGCTGCACCGTCTCCGGCAGCTCCGCTTCCTCGTTTCTGGTGTAATACAAAAGAGCCTTGGTTCTGGCGGTAAGACGATATTCCTCCACAAACCGGTCATCCTCTGCAATGCGAAGGAAGGACCGCACGGAGGTGTCGTTGATTTCCTCCGCCTCCAGTATGGGCAAAAGGGAATGGAGCAGGAAACCAAAGGATCTGGGCTCTGCTGCCAGACAGCTTTCCCGGTAGGGCTCTGTAGCCATAAGTGCCGTTACCTTATGCTCCACTGTGGCAGCGAACCGCCGTTTCTTGCTGTCCTCAAAAACGATCTGCTCATCTCCGGTATACAGCTGAATATAGGCAGCCATATCCTTTACCGGATAGGAGGTCTCCTGGGCCAGATAGGGGCTGATGACCACTACCTGGCGAATGGCTCTGTCCTTCACTGTCACCTTGCAGGTAAACATGACCTCCGCCAGCAGCTCCGCCGTATCCCGATCCTCCGCTTCAGGGATAAAATGCTGATACAGCACAGCATAATGTTCATTGATCAGTCCCTTCTCCAGTGACGTCTGGGCAAAGCTTTTCATAACTTCCCGGTATTTCTCGTAGGTCGTAGGATTCTGTTCCCGATTTTCTATGATATTGGCATACAAAAGGGCCTTCTGGCCGGAACGCAGTCTGTTTTCATAGGAAAAATACAGACGGATCGCCAGGGGCAATATTTCTTTTCTTGTTACCGGCAGTGTCTCCATATAATACTCATACAGCCGGGTCATACGCAGCTGAGCTTCCACCGCCCTCTCATACCAGACAAAATACTCCGGACGTCCCGGTGTCTCCAGCATGATGAGTTTAAGGATGGCATGTAAGATCTCCTTATCCGGATATACCTCGTAGCAGTCACACAACAGCCGATACAGGGGTTTGGACCATGCCTTGGCATTCTGGGCCAGAATAGCGGTCATTTTTGTGATTTCCGGGGTAAGAAGCTTTTTCCTGGCAGCGAACTGCAGGGTTTTCAGATACAGGCCGTGAAGGCCGGTAAGCAGCTGGGGATGGTGCTTCAAAATGTCCCATACCTCACAGTACATCATGGGACTGTTGGAGCCGAATTCCGACAGCTTTTCGTATTCCCGCAGCTTCTTTTCCGGGGAAAATTCCGGCATCTGCAGCATCCACAGGTGAAGGAGCACCGCACTTTTGGGGCATTTCAA
>CAZUBP010000104.1:0-6023 GCA_964618605.1 uncultured Lachnospiraceae bacterium
TCTACAGGTTATTTTTATCTGTTTTGCACTTTTACGGTTATTTTACCTACTGTTTTTAAATTTTATGTATTTTGCATTGTGGATTTGGTAAAAATTTGTTAGTATGACGTATATATTCTATGGTATAGAGAATATGGTATTGGTTTTGTTCGGGCGCAGACTGTGCCCGTGAGAAAAGGAGAAAATTATGAGAAAAACGAAAGTTATCTGTACCATCGGTCCCTCCAGTCAGAATGAAGAGACCCTGGTGGCCCTGTATGAGGCCGGTATGAATGTAGCCAGACTGAACTTTTCCCATGGTGACTATGCAGAGCAGCAGGGAAAGATCGATCTGATCAAAAAGACACGGGAACGGCTTCACCGCCCTATTCCCATTATGCTGGATACCAAGGGACCGGAGTATCGTATCGGTACCTTTGAGGACAAGGAGATCACCCTTAAGGATGGGGATCTGTTCACCTTTACCACACAGCAGATCCAGGGCAACAACACCATCGTTTCCGTAAACTACGACAAGCTTATGGAAAATCTGGAGCCGGGAGACACCATCCTGGTGTGCAACGGTCTGGTAACCTTTGAGGTACTGTCTGTAAACGATACTGAGGCTCAGTGCAAAGTGGTAAACGGCGGCGTCCTCTCCGACAAAAAGAGCATGAATTTCCCCGGAAAGGTGATGAAAAAGGATTTCCTCAGCAAGCAGGACAAATCCGATCTGCTCTTCGGCATCAAAAATGACGTGGACTTTGTGGCAGCCTCCTTTGTTTCCACCAAGCAGGACGTGGAGGAAATGCGGAAGTTCCTGGATGAAAACGGGGGAAAAGAGATCGACATCATCGCCAAGATCGAGAACCGTTCCGGTGTGGATCACGTGGAGGAGATCTGCGAGATCGCCGACGGTATCATGATCGCCAGAGGTGATCTGGGCGTGGAGATCCCCGCTTACGAGGTACCGGCCATCCAGAAATACCTGATCAACACCTGCCGCCTTCTGGGCAAGCGTGTTATCACCGCTACCGAGATGCTGGAATCCATGATCCACAATCCCCGTCCCACCAGAGCCGAGGTATCCGACGTGGCTAACGCCGTGTACGATGGCACCTCCGCTGTAATGCTCTCCGGGGAGACAGCCAACGGCAATTATCCTGTGGAAGCCCTTCAGCATATGGTACAGACCCTGGAATTTACGGAAAACAGCACCAACTATGTAAAACGTTTCCGTACCGGCGACTTTACCATCAAGAACAATCTGGATGCTGTATCCCACGCCACCTGTGCCATGGCTACAGATCTGGATGCCAAGTGTATTATCGTTAATTCCCTTACAGGTATCACCGCCCGAATGGTCAGCCGTTTCCGCTGTCCGGTGGATATTCTGGGCATGACCGCCTCCCAGAAGGGCTGGCGAAAGCTGAATCTCAGCTGGGGCGTAACTCCGGTGCTCTGCCCCACCTACGAATCCATGAACGATATCTTTGATAACGCTTTGAAAAAAGCCCGGGAGGTATACCAGCTGCAGCCCGGTGACAATGTCATCCTTACCGCAGGTATGGTAAATGGCAAGCCCGGCACCACCAACACCATTAAGGTAGAAACCATTTAAACCAAAAAGCCCACCGAAAAAGATATAAACCCTTTTTCGGTGGGTATTTTTATGCTTTGAAGCAGGAAACGAAATGCTCTTCTGCCACCTGTACCATAGGCGGCCTCCCTGTTTTGCAGGCTTCTTCCGCCATAGGACACCGTGACGCAAATTTGCAGCCCTCCACTGTTCCTGAAGTGGGGATCTCCCCCTGCAGCTTTATTCTGTTTTGCAGCCAGTGATCCTCCGGATCCAGACTGGGCACCGAGGAGATCAGGGCCTTAGTATAGGGGTGCCTGGGATGGGCAAACAGCTCCTCTGCTGTCGCCAGCTCCACGATGTTTCCCAGATACATCACCGCCACTCTGTGGGAAATATTCTGCACCATACCCAGATCATGGGAAATCATCAGGTAGGTCAGTCCCTTTTCCTTTTGCAGGTCCGCCAACAAATGGATGATCTGGGTACCAATGGACACATCCAGAGCCGCAATAGGTTCATCCAGAACCAGGAATCGGGGATGCATCACCAGGGCTCTGGCTATGCCTACTCTCTGGCGCTGGCCGCCGGAAAGCTCATGGGGAAACCGGGAAGCATATTCCCTGCCCAGTCCTACTCTTTCCAGCATTTCCGCCACAGCCTCTCTTCTCTCCCCCGGGCTCATGGAAAAATTGCTTTTCAGCCCTTCCTCCACAATGGCTGCCACCGTCATTCGAGGATCCAGGGAGGCATAAGGGTCCTGAAAGATCATCTGGTTTTCACTTCTAAATGCTCTCTTTCCCTTTTTGTCCAGCCGGGATATATCCTTATCCTGCCACAGCACAGTGCCTGCTGTGGGGGTGTACATCCCCAGAACCGCTCTTGCACAGGTGGTTTTTCCACAGCCGGATTCTCCCACCAGGGAAAAGGTCTCCCCCTGCCTGATGGTAAAGCTGACATCATCCACGGCTCTCACCGTGGAGTTTCTGTTTGAAAAATATTGTTTCAGATGCTGTATCTGAAAAAGCGTATCCTTCACCTTTGGTTACCTCTTCTTGTTGATCTGTCTTTCCCGGGACGCCGCCATCAGGGAAATGGTATAGGGGTGCCCCGGCTGGGAAAACAGTTCACGGGTAGTGCCCTGCTCCACGATCCGGCCGTTATACATTACCGTAACGGAGTCCGCCACCCCGGCCACTACCCCCAGGTCGTGGGTGATCAGCAGGATGGACATGGCAAATTTTTCTTTCATTTTCATCAAAAGGTCCAGGATCTGGGCCTGAATGGTTACATCGAGAGCGGTTGTGGGCTCATCGGCGATCAGAAGCTTTGGCTTGCAGGACAGGGCCATGGCGATCATAACCCGCTGACGCATGCCTCCGGACAGCTGATGGGGATAGCATTTCATCAATTCCCGGGGATTTGGCAGCTCAACCAGGGAAAACATTTCCTCTGTTCTGGCGTAGGCCTCCGACCTGCTGCATTTTTCATGGAGGCGAAAGACCTCCGCCACCTGTTTGCCCACCGTCATGGTGGGATTCAGTGCTGCCATGGCATCCTGAAATACCATGGCGATATCCTTGCCCCGGATCCTGTTCAACTGTCTTTTTGTCAGGCCGGTTATCTCTGTATCGCCAAAGACAATGGCTGAGGCGGGATCTATGCGGGCTGATGTGTTGCCCAGAAGGCCCATAATGGCTTTTGCCGTAACACTTTTTCCGCAGCCGGATTCTCCCACCAGGGCAAATATTTCCCCTTCCTTTATCTCGAAGGATATATCCCTGACGGCCTCTATCTTTCCTGCATAGGTGTTAAAGGACACCGACAGGTGTTTTACTTCCAATACGGACATGGACGGTTACCTCCTGAATTTGGGATCAAGGGCGTCTCTCAGGCCATCTCCCAGCAGCGTAAATGCCAGCATGGTCAGAGCGATCATGGCTGCAGGAAAAACCAGCTGCCAGGGATAAAACTGATACATGGACTGCCCCTGGGCACACAGTGCCCCCCAGCTTGTCTGCGGAGGCTGTACCCCCAGACCCACATAGCTTAAAAAGGCTTCGCTGAACACAAAGCCGGGGATACGAAAGGTGGTATCCACAATAATAATTCCCATGGCGTTGGGAATCATATGACGAAGTATGATCTTGAGTCCGGAGACATTCATAAGCTTTGCCGCAAGGACATAGTCGCTGCTGCCGATCTGGAGCATCTGGGTGCGAACGATCCTCGCTGTGGGACACCAGCCGGTGATGGTCAGGGCAAACAGCAGTGTAGCTGTGCTTTTGCTGTCAATAATAACGGAAACCAGGATCACGATCAGGATGTGGGGAACACTGGACAGGATATCCACGATCCGCATCATCACATTATCTGTTTTTCCTCCGGCCAGGGCTGCAATGCCGCCCCACAGAGAGCCAACCACCATAACTACAAAGGCTCCCACAATGCCTATGGCAATGGACACCCGTCCTCCTGCACAGACTCTGAGAAAGAGATCTCTTCCCAGGGAATCCGTACCGAAAATATGCTCCCGGGAGGGTGCGTTGTTTCTAAGGGACATATCTCCCATGTCGGCCAGACTGTAGGGGGAGACCATGGGAACCACAATAACCAGGGCCACGATGATCAGCAGGAGGAACAGAGCAAATATCGTCGTCTTTTTACCACGAGCTAAAGACATCACGCCACCTCCTTTGTCCGCAGTCTCGGATCAATGAGCATCAGCAGAATGTCGCTCAGCAGCATGGAACAGACATAAATACCGGTCAGCACAAAGTTCAGTCCCAGCACCACGTAATAATCCCTGTCGCTGATGGCAGAGATAAAATATTTTCCCAGTCCGGGCAATGAAAATATGGTTTCTATAATAAAGGAACCGGCAAAAACATTGGCAACGCAGACACAGATCATGGTGATGCAAGGCAAAATAGCATTTCTGAACATATGCCGGCATACGATCTGCCTGTCAGAAAGTCCCTTGGCCTGGGCCGTAAGGATATAGTCCTGATGCACCACGTCCAGCATACTGGAACGCATATATCTGGCAAAGGAGGCAAGAGGCCCCACGCACATACAGATAACCGGCAGTACAATATACTGCACACCCTGATAGCCTGTGGTGGGGAAAAGTCGCCATTTAACCGAAAACAGATACTGAAGCACTGAGGCGATCACAAAGGTGGGAATGGTGGTTCCCAGCAGTGACAGCACCATAATGGCTCTGTCACTGAGGCGATTGTGATGCAGGGCCGCCGTAATACCGCACAGCAGGCCGGCCGCCACACCGATCAGCAGGGCGATCCCTCCCACCGCACCGGAAACAGGGGCGTAGTTTCTGACGATATCCGCCACCTGTTTTCCGGGATATCGCAGGGAGACCCCCAGATTTCCGGTGAGTACATTTTTCAGGTACAATATATATTGTTGGAAAATCGGCTTGTCAAAGCCATAGGCTGTAAGATAGGCCTGCTTTGTCTCTTCCGGCAGATCCTGTACCATGGAGGTAATAGGATCGCCGGGAATGGCGTGCAGAAGGAAGAAGGTTATGCTGAGAGTCACAAACATAACCAGCACCATATACGCCACTCTTTTTACAATATATTTCATCATAGGTCATACTCTTGGACGTTACAGCGTCCAATTCTTCCTTTTACTGTTCCGCAATATACAGCGTTTTCATGCCGGTGGTGTCAAAGGCACCGGTGGGAATACCGCCTACATAGTTGTAGGCAAAGGTCTTGTTGGCAGTATAATAGGCGGGCACAATGGCTGCTTCCGAGATCAGCAGATCCTCTGCCTGCTGGTACAGCTCCAGTCTCTTGTTATCATCCATATTTTCCATAGCTGCGGAAACCAGGCTGACATAGTCCTCATTTACCCATCTGGACTGGCCGCCCTGAGGCGTAGCCCAACGGCTCAGCTGGAAGGAGGGTTCAACAGTTGATCCCCAGGAAACACAGGCGATCTGATAATCACCGGAATTTACGTTGCTGAGATGGGTGGCTGTCTCGTTAAAGTCGATATCCACCGTCACGCCCAGGGTGTTCTGCCACATCTGCTGGTACAGCTCGGCATAGGTTCTTCCGTTAGCCGTTGTATCGCCAAAGGCAAGCTTTACCTTCAGCTCTGCGGGATCAGATCCCAATCCCAGCTCTTCCATACCTTCCATCAACACGGTTTTTGCATCACTGCTGTTTTCAGCCAGCTTCTGGGAAGGTGCCTCGGTATTGCTGCGGTAGTTCATATCTCCCACGTAGCAGTCCTCGGGAACAAGACCATAGGCAGCCTTGCCGATACCGCCGGTGATCACCTCTACCAGTGTATCTCTGTCAATCGCCAGGGCAAAGGCCTGTCGTATTTTGGTGTTGGAGAACACCTCATCCTCACAGTTAAAGATCACCATAGCCGTTCTTCCGGTAGAAATATCCAGCTCGGTCATATCGCTTCTCTCGGAAAATTTATC
>CAZUBP010000105.1:0-6015 GCA_964618605.1 uncultured Lachnospiraceae bacterium
TCCACACCCAGAGCGATAACCATCTGACTTTTTCACAGGGGAATCGTATTAACGATGGTGGACTGGATCTTTTCTGCCATCAGAGTGTCGGAGCTCTGCACCATACGGATCTGGGGTGCTGTCTGCATGGAAATGGTGCGGGTCAGTTCCAGATCATACAGCTTCTTCTCAAAACGATTGCACTGATCCTCCAGATCCTTCACCGCCTGAGCATCCTCCGGAAGTCCGCTGGCTGCTGCCTTCTGGCGAAGCTGGGGCAGCTGCGTCGTCTTTACTTCCTCCAGCTTCTTCTTGCCGGCTAGGATGTACATGGTCAGTTCCTTGTAATAGTCAAGGTTGAGGGCATACATCTTGTCCAGCATATCAATATCTTTCATCAGAGTTACCTGGTGTCCCTCCAGGGTCTCTACGATCTTGTCTACGTTAGTCTCTGCCTTATCGTATTTTGCCTTGAGATTGGTCAGCTTATTGCCCTGTTTCTTAAAGAAATTCAAAAAGCCCTTGTCCTCTTCGTCCACATCAAAGCTTTTCAGTTCTCCTACCAGGCCGCTGATCAGGCCGCCCACTTCTCCCAGATCCTTGGTTTTCACCCGATCCAGGGCTTTTTCCGAAAAATCTGCCATTTTCTGCTGTGTACCTGCGCCGTACTGCAAAATTCCGGCAGAATTGCTCAGATCTATTTTGTGGGAGAATTCTTCCACCTGCTGTTTTTCTTCCTCAGACAGCATACTGTCATCCATAGGCTGGGGCGCTGCTTCCGGCTGTTCAGCGGGAAGCTCCGGTTCCGGCTGTACCCCAAAGCTCAGAGTGGGTGTCTTGGTTCCTGTCAGGGTTTCAAATTCGTCTTTCATGGTGCACCTCCGTGTATATATACTGTTAATTGCTCTCTTAGGAATTTGTTGTAAAATCCCGGCCGGTCATGCCGTCCTGCTTTAACATACTTTTCATCACGCTGATATCTGAGGAAATATCCCAGGCCTTCTCCTCAAAAAAGCTGTCCAGCAGCTTCTCAAAGGCCTCATTGATGGTATCCAGGGTCTCCTCGATCTCCCGTTTGGTTCGGGAAATATTCTCTCCCTCTACCGGCTGGGCATCCAGCTCACGATAGGCCTCCACCAGTTTGGAGGTAGTGGGAAGGTAATAGTTCATGAATTTGCGAAGGTCCGGTGCCAGCTCCGGCTGCTTTTCCACCTGCTGGAAGATCCTGGTCATGATCTCCTCCAGGCGATACAGCTTAGCGGAGATCTCCTCTCCGGGAATAGCATCGTTGCATTCCCGGATATGCTGGATATGGGCATTGCCCTCCTTCAACAGCTGGCGGCTCTCCTCCGTCATTCCGGGACGGCCGTAGATCCGTTCTTCCTCTGCCTTCTGTTTGGCTTCCCGCTCCTCCCGCTGCCGCATGGACTCCCGGGCCATCAGATACTGCTGATACATTTCCTTGGTTCCCAGAAAGGTAGTCTTTTTCTCATCAAAAGCCCCTTCCCGGAAAAACTGCTTATTTATCATGACCTGAAGATCCTTCACCACGTACTGCTTTTTCTTTCCCACAGCCTGGGCCAGTTCTTCTATAGCACAATAATCTCTGCCTGCCAGACGCTGGAGATACCGCTGATACCGTTTTGCCCGGCTTCTCTTGGAAAAACCGGCCATGCCCACACCAAAGGTGGCCAGTGTCAGCACACCCATAATCGTGGTGCCGGAAACGGCAAATCCTGCAGCTCCCATCATACCAGCTGTTGCCATGGCTGCAGCGTAGCCTACCATGGACAAAAAGTTAAAGCCTGTCAGGGTAAAGCCCAGGATCTCCATCACCAATCCGGAGGTGTTTCCCGGTGCCTTGGCAACATAGGGGGAAAGGGCCGTTGTGGTCTGCCGCCCAGCAGCAGTATTTTCTCTCCCGGTGCTGCCCCCTGTGGTAGTTCTCGTATATCCGGTGGTCTGGGTACCGGAGGTGTTCACCGTCCAGTACCGGCCGTCTCCGCCGCTGTTTACCGCATTGCGGATCTTCCGGCTCAGATCGGAGAAATCTCCGCTGTTCACCGCATCCTGTACACTGTCTACTATCTCTTGTCCAATGTTAAACACATCCATCGCTTATGTCGTCTTTCTTTCATATCGGTCGAATTCATATTCCAGGTCAAAGTAGGTCTGCTCGTCACTGCTGCCTACCAATTCCCACTGGGGATCCTGATCCAGATCCGGGAAATAGGCATCCGCTTCATAGGTAAACCGAATCCTGGTTACAAATACGGTATCACAGTAGGGAAGGAACTGCTCATAAATGCTGTCCCCGCCGATACAGTACACCTCATCCGCCGGATAGTCCCTGGCAGCCTCCAGAGCTTCTTCTATGCTATGCACCACCCGGGCGCCCTCCACGGCGTAGGAAGTGTCCCTGCTAAGCACAATATTGGTGCGTTTTGGCAGGGGTCTGCCCCCCGGAAAGCTTTCCAGGGTCTTTCTTCCCATTATAACCACTTTCCCTGTGGTCTCATTCCGAAAAAATCTCATATCCTGGGGGATACTCACCAGCAGGCTGTTGTCCTTGCCGATTCCCCATTTTTCATCTGCTGCAACGATTGCTCTCATGCATTTGCCTCCTTACACGGCTACCGGAATATTTTTGATCTGTGGTCCGGTCACGTAATCCTCCACGTGCAGGTCATCCACCGTAAACTGGTAGAAATCCTTTACCTCCGGATTTAACCACACCTTGGGAGCCGGATGCTCCTCTCTGGTAAGCATTTCCTCAATGAGGGGTACATGGCGGTCATAAATATGGGCATCTGCGATCACATGTACCAGCTCACCGGCTTCCATATCACAAACCTGAGCAAACATCATTAACAGCAGCGCATACTGTGCCACATTCCAGTTGTTGGCTGTGAGGATATCGTTGCTTCGCTGATTCAGAATGGCATTCAGTGTCAGCTTATCCTTGCCCTTTTCCTTTGTCACATTGAAGGTCATGGAATAGGCGCAGGGATACAGGCCCATTTCATGGAGATCCTGATGCACATAGATATTAGTCATAATGCGGCGGCTGTAGGGATTGTGCTGCAGATCGTACAGCACACGATCCACCTGATCCATCCAGCCCTCTTTGTACTGATGCTTTACTCCCAGCTGATAGCCGTAGGCCTTGCCGATGGAGCCTTCCTCGTCTGCCCAGCTGTCCCAGATATGGCTGCCCAGATCCTTGATATTGTTGGACTTTTTCTGCCAGATCCAGAGGATCTCGTCAAAAGCGTTTTTCAGACCGGTCCTGCGAAGGGTCAGTGCAGGAAATTCCTCCCGCAGATCATAGCGATTTACAACGCCAAATTTCTTTATGGTATAGGCAAAGCTGCCGTCATCCCATTTCGGTCTTACCTTTTCCCCTTCTGTACTGCAGCCGTTGTCCAAAACATCCCGGCACATTTTTTTAAATATCACATCTGCCTTGCTCATAGTAACCTTCTCCTTTTTCCCCTTCTGCACCGATACATACAATCGGGCATTATGTTTCATTATAATATAACCGCCTTCAGGATGCAATTCAAAAGAGAAAGAAGGAAGGGTAAAGAAAAGGCGGGGGAAGTCTTTTCTTTCCCTCGCCTTTTGCTGATTTTTACAGATTTTTCTGCAGCCAGAGCTGCATATCCTTCACTACCTGTTCCCGGCAGTAATCGTTTAAGATCTCATGGCGGTACCCTGTATACAGCTTGCCCCGCACACGCTCATACCCCCGTCCCCGAAGGAAATGCACTGTGTGCCGAAAGCCCTTAACGCCGCCGATCACCGGATCGGAACCACCGGCGATCACCAGTATGGGCAGCTCAGGATTGGTTACCTCCCAGCCCTTTTTGCTATAGACCTCTGCCAGCAGGCCTGTCAGACAGCGGTAGCCGTCCACCGTGAAGGGAAATCCGCAGAGCTCATCTCTGTCATAGAGATCACACACCTTCTGGTCCACGCTGAGCCAGCCATTCTGCTTTCTTTCCTTTCTGAAAGCCTTGTCGTAGCTGCCCAGAGCCATATTGTACAGAAGCGTGCTGCGGTGACGGGCACCGGGGAACACACTCATGGCTTTGGTCAGGCCGCAGGCCAGACCCGCCGCCCCGTTCTTACAGGGGGCACCGCAGAGAATAACAGCAGCCAGGCCGAAATCATGGGCCTTGATATAATCCCGCACCACCAGGGTACCCATGCTGTGGCCAAACAGGATGACCGGCAGATCCGGGAAGGTCTCCCGGGCAAAGTACAGTATCTGGTGAAGATCCAGCAAAACGCCCCGGGTACCGGTGCCGTTAAAATAGCCCAGATCCCCTTTATCCGCCACGCTGGCGCCGTGTCCACGCATATCGGCAATGACACAGGCATACCCGGCCTCTGTCATCTGTTTCATAAACCAGGTGTACCGTTCCTTGTGTTCACACATACCGTGATGGATCACCATAACGGCCTTCGGCGGCGTATCCGGCGCCATGGTCATGACCTCCAGATTCAGTCCGTCGCAATTCGCTTTCAACTGCTGCATCTCTTTTTTCATACACGTTCCCTTTACAGTGAGTTTGTCAGTTTCTTTCCGTAGAGGCCAAAGCCCAGAAGGTCAGCCAGAATAAACAGAATATAGATCATGGAATAGGTGGGCCAAATGGGCACAATGACGGCAGCGGATACCTCGACAGCCCCGAACACCAGACAGAAGATCAGCAGTGACCGTCTGTATTTTCTGCGGGCATCGCCCTTCAGCGTTACTTTGTTGTTAAGGTTGTCTCTGGGGGAAAGATAATCCAGAATTTTCTCTCCCACCGGCAGCAGCAGCAATATAGCCACGATCAGCATAAGAGCTGCCATCATCCAGTCAAAACTCGAAGAAAACAAAAAATCCATGCCAAAACCCCTTTATAGTTCTTAGTTATTTTTTCTCTTTCAGAAGATCTCTGATCTCAGCCAGCAGCTCTTCCTGGGTGGGGCCTGCAGGCGCAGCTTCCTCTTCCTCCTGCTTTTTGGAGAGTTTTGCGGTAGCTGTATTCATCACCTTGATCATGCCAAAGATGGCCAAGGCAATAATCAGGAAATTGATGATGGACTGAATAAAATTACCATAATTCAGTGAGTTGTCGGCTCC
Organism: uncultured Lachnospiraceae bacterium; assembly: GCA_964618605.1. Taxonomy (GTDB): domain Bacteria; phylum Bacillota; class Clostridia; order Lachnospirales; family Lachnospiraceae; genus UBA11957. The sequence goes on from CAZUBP010000105.1 coordinate 5,117, forward strand.
CAGCTGGACAGCCAGATTGCTGAAATCCACGCCACCGGTAAAAATACCCAGAACCGGCATCAGGATGTCATCCACCAGTGAAGATACGATGGAACCGAAAGCACTACCAATGATAACGCCGACGGCCATATCCACTACATTGCCTTTTAATGCGAACTCTTTGAATTCCTTGATTAATCCCATAGTTTCCTCCTCTTGTCTCTTGGTTTTTGTCTGTTTTTCACAGATTCTTCCTTCCTACTATAGCAAATATCATAGTTTTTGTCCATGGAAGAAAAGAAAGCTGTCGCTTTTTCAGCAACAGCTTTCCCATAAACGCCATATTTTCTTTTCGAGCAATAAAAAAAGCGCGAGACGGGATTCGAACCCGCGACCCTCGCCTTGGCAAGGCGATACTCCACCACTGAGCCACTCGCGCATCTGTTCATGTCGAACAAGACATATCTTACTAGAACTTCCCGGATTTGTCAACAACTTTTTTATTTTTATTTTCAGGACTTAAGTATGGCACTGAGGACATACTCCGTATTGGGGAAATTCATCTGACTGATATTGTCCAGACGGATCAGATCCACATCCAGCCAAAGCTCCTCTGCCACCGTCATCATATTGGCGAAAAGGATGCCGAAATTGATCTCATCCATACGGTTAAACTTCTCATATTTCTTCTTTACAGAAAAGATATGGATACGGTTATCGTATACCACAAAACGCCAGGGCTGGGCATTCATAGCCGAGGGCGCCATTCTTGCCCCCTCTAAAAGCTGCTTTATCCATTGTCTGGGTGTCTCCTTGTAGACACACAGTTCCTCCAGGCTGCGTCGTTTTGCCTCCACCGGTTTCCGGGTAGACTCCTCCCTGCTCTCGCCGAAGGCCATCACCAGCATCTGTTCCTTATC
>CAZUBP010000106.1:0-5933 GCA_964618605.1 uncultured Lachnospiraceae bacterium
AGGACGTCCTCATCGTATACGATGATCTGTCCAAGCATGCGGTAGCTTACCGTGCCCTGTCCCTGTTGCTGGAGCGTTCTCCGGGACGTGAGGCATATCCCGGTGACGTATTCTATCTCCATTCCAGACTGCTGGAGCGTTCCTGCCGTCTGAATGAGGAAAATGGCGGCGGTTCCATTACCGCACTGCCTATTATTGAGACCCAGGCCGGCGATTTGTCTGCCTACATTCCCACCAACGTTATCTCCATCACCGATGGTCAGATCTTCCTGGAGAGTGATCTGTTCTTCTCCGGACAGCGTCCCGCTGTAAACGTTGGTTTGTCCGTATCCCGTGTAGGCGGAAGTGCCCAGACAAAGGCTATGAAGAAGGCCAGCGGAAGTATCCGTATCGATCTGGCCCAGTATCGTGAGATGGCTGTATTTACCCAGTTCTCCTCCGATCTGGATGCTGCTACCAAGGAGCTTCTGGATTACGGTACAGGACTGATGGAGCTGCTGAAACAGCCCCTGTGCAAGCCCCTTTCCATGGCAGAACAGGTTATTACCCTGGTAGCTGCCACCAACAAGGTATTCCTGGGCATTGAGGCTAAGGATATCAAGAAGGCACATGTGGGCATGCTGCAGTACTTTAATGAGGAATACAGTCACATTATCGAGGAACTGGAAACCGGCAAAACCCTCAGCGATGATCTGAAAGAAGATATTTTGAAGGCCGCAGAGGAATACAAGAGCAAGGTGTTAAAGAATGGCTAGTTCAAAGGAGATTCAAAACAGAATCAAGAGTATTAAGGACACCATGAAGATCACCAATGCCATGTACATGATCGCCTCTGCCAAGCTGCGAAAGGCTAAAAGTGAGTCGGATAAGACAAAGCCCTATTTCCATACGATCCGTCAGGTTATGGCTTCTGTGGAAAAGAGCATTCCCGAGGGACTTTCCCATATGTATCTGGGCCGGAAAAAGTCGGACAATGAGAAAACCTACGGTTATCTGATCATGACAGCAGACAAGGGTCTGTCCGGTGCCTACAATCACAATATTGTGAAGCTGGTACAGGAGGAGCTGGATAAGCATCCTGAGCAGAACAATCTGTATGTGGCCGGTCGTATGGGCCGTCATTACTACCGCAAGGCGGGAGAGAACGTTATGCATAAGTTCCATTACATTGTGCAGGAGCCCTCTCTGGACCGTGCCCGGTATATGACCGCCCGTGTTATTGATGATTATAAGGACGGCAGTATTGATGAGCTGTATATCGTGTACAGCCGTATGATCAGTCCCATGGCCTGCGAGCCGGTGATCCAGAAGCTCCTTCCCGTAGATGATGAGAGCTTTGCGGATATCCGGATGGAGGTAAAGGGACATCGGGGAACGGTAGACCTTCTGCCCTCTCCTACGGCGGTACTGGACAGTGTCGTTCCCAACTATATTCATGGTGTTATCTATGGTGCTTTGGTGGAATCCTTCTGCAGTGAGCAGAATTCCCGTATGATGGCCATGCAGTCAGCAACCAACAATGCGAAGAGTATGCTTCATGATCTGAATATTGAGGCAAACCGTATTCGTCAGGCTGCCATCACCCAGGAGATCACCGAGGTGATCGCCGGTGCCAAGGCACAGAAAAAGAAACAGGAGTAGCAAATATGCATAAAGGTAGAATCATACAGGTCATGGGACCTGTAGTAGACGTCGTATTTGAGGACGGCTCCCTGCCTATGATCAAGGACGCTCTGGAAGTAATGAACGGCAACAAAAAGTGCGTTATGGAAGTAGCCCAGCATCTGGGCGACAACACCGTACGCTGTATTATGCTGGCTTCCAGTGAGGGCCTTCATAAGGATATGGAGGTTACGGCCACCGGTTCCGGTATCAAGGTTCCGGTAGGTCCCAAGACTCTGGGCCGTCTGTTTAACGTAGTCGGTGAAACCATTGATAATAAAGAGGAGATCACCGATTGTGAGAAATGGGTCATTCACAGAGATCCTCCCACCTTTGAGGAGCAGAGCCCGGTTGTAGAGGTTCTGGAGACAGGTATCAAGGTTATCGACCTTCTGGCTCCCTATGCCAAAGGTGGTAAGATCGGTCTGTTTGGCGGTGCCGGTGTAGGTAAGACGGTGCTGATCCAGGAGCTGATCCAGAATATTGCCACAGAGCACGGCGGATATTCCATTTTCACCGGTGTTGGTGAGCGTTCCCGTGAGGGTAATGACCTCTGGACCGAGATGGGAGAGTCCGGTGTTCTTCAGAAAACAGCCCTGGTGTTCGGACAGATGAACGAGCCCCCGGGAGCACGTATGCGTGTGGCTGAAACCGGTCTGACTATGGCGGAGTATTTCCGTGACCGGGAGCACCAGGATGTGCTTTTATTTATTGATAATATTTTCCGTTTTGTACAGGCAGGTTCCGAGGTATCCGCCCTTCTGGGCCGTATGCCCTCCGCCGTTGGTTATCAGCCCACACTGGCTACTGAGATGGGTGAGCTGCAGGAGCGAATCGCTTCCACCGACAAGGGTTCCGTTACCTCTGTACAGGCGGTATACGTACCCGCAGATGACCTGACTGACCCGGCACCTGCCACTACTTTCGCCCATCTGGATGCCACTACGGTTCTTTCCCGTAAGATCGTAGAGCAGGGTATCTATCCGGCAGTAGACCCCCTGGAGTCCAACTCCCGTATTCTGGAGCCGGATATCGTAGGCGAGGAGCATTACGAAACTGCCCGTCAGGTGCAGGAGTATCTGCAAAAATATAAAGAATTACAGGATATTATCGCTATTCTGGGTATGGAGGAGCTGTCTGACGAAGATAAGATGGTAGTATTCCGTGCCCGTAAGATTCAGCGTTTCCTGTCTCAGCCCTTCCATGTAGCCGAGAACTTCACCGGCGTAAAGGGTGAATATGTACCCCTGAAGGAGACGATCCGTGGCTTCAAGATGATTCTGTCCGGTGAGATGGATGAGTATCCGGAGGCAGCCTTCTTCAATGTAGGTACCGTGGAGCAGGTTATTGAGAAAGCAAAGACAATGCAGGCATAAGGGAGGGTTTTCATGAAAGAATTTCATTGCAGAATCGCTTCCAGTGACAAGGTTTTCTATGAAGGCCCCTGTGTGTCTCTGGTCATCCCTGCCTGGGATGGAGAGTTTGCCTTTATGGCCAACCATCAGGAATGTGTAGCTGCCGTGTCCCTGGGGACACTGCGGTTTACCAAGCCGGATGGCACCGTAGTATACGGCGCCTGCGGTCTGGGTCTGGTTCGCTTTGAGAACAACAGCGCCGTAGTGCTGGTGGATACCATTGAGCGACCGGAGGATATCGACGAGGTTCGTGCCCGCCGTGCCAAGGAGCAGGCAGAGGAGGAGCTCAAGGAGGCTCGCAGCCAGCAGGAGTACAATGCTTCTCAGGCAGCTCTGGCCAGAGCCCTGTTCCGTCTCAGCGCCCGGGGCAAATACAGCAACGATCAGAAGATCCGCTGATTCCGGGAGAGGCGGCCTAAGGCAGCCGCAAAAAAACAACAAAAAAACCGTTTCCCTGGGGATATAATATTAGTCCTTTGGGAAACGGTTTTGTTTTTTCTATAATACAGGGCTGACCTTACAGGAAAACACCCTTGATAAAGATCTCCAGGCCGATGGCAATGAGAATACAGCCACCCAGGATCTGGGCCTTGTTGGACAGGCGGGTTCCCAGAGTCTTGCCGATGCGGATGCCGCAAAGGCAGATCACGAAGGTAACAACAGCAATGAGAAGGGCACAGACAAAGGCCATTAAAGGTGCATAGTCGGCGATGGTAAAGCCTACGGACAGGGCATCAATGGAGGTGGCGACGCCCTGCACCATGAGAGCCCCAAAGCCGAGACCGGAGACTTCCACCTCTCCTGTCTGGTGAATGCCCTCCAGCAGCATCTTGCCGCCGATATACAGAAGCAGCAGCAGAGCGATCCAGGGAATGCATTTTTCAAAGGCGGTAAAGATCTGTGCAATGGTATGGATGCAGAACCAGCCGATCAGCGGCATGAGAAACTGGAAGCCGCCGAAAACTCCGGCGATCAGAGACATGCGTCCACGGCTCATCTGGGGTTCATTCAGGCCGTTGGCCATAGATACGGAAAAGGCGTCCATCGCCAGTCCCACCCCTAACAAAATACTGTTAAAAAAGAAAACAAAATCCCACTCCATAGCGACCCTCCAAATGTCCCACCAGACTATCACAATCCCTGTGAAAAGTCAAGAATACCGGGGATATCAGGGAGGAAAATCCAAGGAAGCAGTTGATGTTCTCCGGGGTTTGTGATAGTATAGCTTCCGGCAGCCCAAAAGGACTGCCGGATATCTGTTGTGTATATAAAGTAAAGGAAACGTATATGAGACTCAGAAATATTAAAGGCGCCAAGGAGGCTATTGCTGTAAGCCCCTACGTGATACTGGAGCCTGAACTGTATAAAGATCGCTGGAAGGAGGTTTTCGGCAATGACCATCCCCTGCAGCTGGAGATCGGCATGGGCAAGGGACAGTTTATTATGGAGCTGGCCCGTCGTCATCCCGAGATCAACTACATCGGCATTGAGATGTATTCCAGCGTACTGATCAGAGCCCTGCAGAAGATGGCCCAGGAGGAATTGCCCAATCTGAAATTTCTCCGCATTGATGCCCGCACACTGCAGGAGTGCTTCGGCAAGGGAGAGATCGACCGGATCTATCTGAACTTTTCCGATCCCTGGCCAAAGGATCGCCATGCCAAGCGCCGCCTGACCTCCACCCAGTTTTTGGAGAGATACGATCAGGTGCTCCAGCCGGAGGGCGTGATCGAGTTTAAGACGGACAATCGTCCTCTCTTTGAATTTTCTCTGGAATCGGCTAAGGAAGCCCAGTGGACGATAGATGTGTGCACCTACGATCTCCACGGGGATAAGGAGCTGATGCAGGACAATATTATGACGGAGTATGAGGCCCGCTTCTCCGCCCAGGGAAATCCCATCCACAAGATGGTGATCCATCGGTAAGGGACAAAAGCACGCCCCCGGGAATATGTTAAGGTAAGAAAAGGCGGAGAAACAGGATATGAGGCGGAAGGAAAAGGCCCGGCTATATGGCTGTCTGTGCAGAAATAACCGCCTGGATGGGCAATTGCTTTTGCTTTACGGACAGCTTTGCAAGGTGAAGGGCTGTGTCTGCAGAACCTGCTGCAAAAAGAAAAAGTAAAAAAAATAAAATTGGGGGTTGATTTTTCAGCCCCCAGGTGGTATAGTATCACTTGCGTTGAAATATTACACATATGTATGCGCCTTTAGCTCAGCTGGTAGAGCAGTAGACTCTTAATCTATTTGTCCAGGGTTCGAATCCCTGAAGGCGCAGTAAAGCACTGTTTTCGAAATCGTATTTCGGGGATGGTGTTTTTTCTTTATGAAAAAAAGAGCAGGGCTTCGAAAAAGCTTTGCTCTTTTTAACGGTGCGTCCCAAAGCGGGGATACGAATCGTTGGTTACGGCATCAGGGATTTTTCCGGATGGTTCTGGACAGGGGAACATCCGGTTCAAGGATAATCTCTACAATGTCCTCCACGGTACAGTCAAGAATCTGGCAGAGATCGTCAACGGTTCGCAGATTGACCGACTGGTTCCTGCGCAGCCGCTGGATGGTAGCCTTGTAAAATCCGTACTTTTCAATCAGGGCATAGGTGCTGATATGTTTTTCTTCCATGGTTTTCCACAGGGGAGCATAACTTATCACGGGATTACCTCCATTCTCAAAGACACTTCAGTTGATAACCCTATTATGGTAGACTTTGGCGAAGTAGGATATGTACATTAAAATATGGAGGATATATAAATAGACACAGAAAACCATTTTTTCTTTATTTTATTAAGAGATTATTAACTGGTCTTTAAGAAATAGATTAGAAATTAGACAAATGTAAGACACAAATTGCCTGTA
>CAZUBP010000107.1:0-5926 GCA_964618605.1 uncultured Lachnospiraceae bacterium
CGATGGAGTCGTTCAGGTTGTGCATACCCTGTACAACACCGGCACCCTTATACTCGTGTACCAGGGCTCTTGTCTCGGTGCCGTCCTCAGCGGTGTACACCAGCTCTACCTTTCCCGGTCCGGGAATGATCATTTCCGTGTTTTTATATACATCACCGTATGCATGTCTGGCAATGGTGATGGGCTTTTTCCAGTTTTTCACACAGGGCTCGATACCCTTAACCACGATAGGAGCACGGAATACTGTACCGTCCAGCATGGCACGAATGGTACCGTTAGGGCTCTTCCACATTTCCTTCAGATCGTACTCCGTCATACGGGCTGCATTGGGAGTGATGGTGGCGCATTTAACGGCAACGCCATACTTTTTGGTGGCATTGGCTGCATCTACCGTCACCTGGTCGTTTGTCTCATTTCGATATTCCAAGCCCAGATCATAATACTCTGTTTTCAGATCAATAAAGGGAAACAGCAGTTCATCCTTGATCATCTGCCATAAAATTCTTGTCATTTCGTCGCCATCCATCTCAACCAATGGCGTGTTCATTTGAATTTTTTCCATAACATTTTTCCTCCTGGTGTATGAGATACCTTATTTTTGTATACAGATACTCTGATATAGTAGACTATTTTCCTGCATTTGGCAAGCGGCTTCTGTAGCAAAAGGGCTCCTCCCCCTGTAGGAAAAGAGCCCTTACCTGTACTTATTTTATCGGAAATGATCAATGGCAGCCCGTTCTACCGCCAGTCCCTGTCTGTAAGATTTCATAAAGTTTTCGTAGGAAACCACATCCTCCGGAACAGGATCCAGACAGCTTCCCTTGGCGTTGGCAAATACCTGCTGGTCAAGGTACTGTGCCAGGCTTTCCTCCGGCTTTTTCTGTACCAGATAGGCAGCCAGAAGAGCTATACCCCAGGCACCGCCCTCACCGGCAGTTTCCATAACTGCAACCGGTGTATTTAAAGCAGCGGCCAGGATGCTCTGTCCTACACCCTCCGTCTTAAAGAAGCCGCCATGACCGAGAATACGGTCAACCTGTACCTTTTCCTGCTTCATCAGGATATCCATACCTGTCTTTAAAGCCCCCAGTGCCGTATAAATGTGCACTTTCATGAAGTTGGCCAGGGTAAAGGCTGCATCCGGCTTTCTTACGAAAAGGGGACGTCCCTCCTCCATGCCGGTTACATGCTCTCCCGAGAGATAATTGTAGGCCAGCAGGCCGCCGCAGTCTGCATCTCCCTTTAAGGCTTCCTTAAACAGTGTTTCGTAGACGGTTCCCATATCCGGCTCACAGCCAAACAATTTACCAAAGGAAGCCAAAAGCTCTACCCAACCGTTCAGATCGGAGGTGCAGTTATTGCAATGCGCCATGGCCACCGGATCTCCGGCAGGGGTGGTTACCATATCCAGCTCCGTATATACTCTGGACAGTGGTTTTTCCAGCACCACCATACCGAAAATGGAGGTTCCTGCGGAAACATTGCCGGTACGCACAGCCACACTGTTGGTGGCGGTCATACCTGTGCCTGCATCTCCCTCCGGGGGACAAAGGGGAATGCCTGGCTGAAGATCTCCTGCGGGATCCAGCAAAGCAGCGCCCTCTGCTGTCAGGGTGCCTGCCTCCTCTCCGGCTGCCAGTACCTTTGGCAGCAGCTCCTCCAGTTTCCAGGGGAATCCTTTATCAGCTATCAGTGCATCAAACTGCTGCTGCATATCCTTGTTATAATCCTTTGTAGCGGAATCCACCGGCATCATACCTACGGCATCACCGATGCCCAGTACCTTTTTCCCGGTAAGCTTCCAATGTACATAGCCGGAAAGGGTGGTCATAAAGGCGATATCCTTTACGTGCTCTTCCCCTTTCAGAATAGCCTGATACAGGTGGGCAATGCTCCATCTCTGGGGAATATTAAACTGAAACAGCTTAGTCAGCGTATCTGCCGCCTCAGCGGTCATGGTATTTCTCCAGGTACGGAACTGAGCCAGCTGATGATCATCTTTATCAAATACCAGGTAGCCGTGCATCATGGCGGAAAAGCCCATGGCCTTAAAGGTTTTCAGGGTGACACCGTAGGTTTCTGCCACATTTTCCTTCAGCTCACGGTAGCAGCTCTGCAGACCGATCCACACCTGTTCCAGGCTGTAGGTCCAGATGCCGTCCTTCAGCTGATTTTCCCAGCTGTAACCGCCCTGGGCAACAGGATGATGGTTTTCATCAATGAGGACAGCCTTTATTCTGGTGGAGCCAAGCTCAATACCCAGCACAGCCTTTCCCTCTTCTATACATGCCTTTGTCTGTAATTGTTCCTGTGTCATGGTTTCCTCCTTATGCAACTGCATTACGCTGTTTTTCTTTCTCCATAGTACCATACAGAGAAAATTTAGCAAGCTAAAGGAGGGGATTTTTTCTCAGATACAGACGGGGATCCAGCTTCCCCCAGCCCTGGATGTTGCGATCCAGTCCCAGATCCCGACTGCATTGCCGCAAAAAGAATTTCACCTCCCTTTGTCCCATATCCGGATAACGGGCCAGCAGTGCCGCTGTGAGACCGGAAACCGCCGCACTGGACATGGAGGTGCCGCTTTTTCTGCAATACCACCCTGTATTTTCTCCGGAAGCGGCACAGGAAACGATATTTTTCCCCGGATAAACCACATCCGGCTTGCAGATACATTCTGCCGTAGGGCCTCTGCCGGAATACACAGGGGTGTGCAAAAGCATATCACTGGCTCCCACGGTAATCACCTTCTTACTGCTGCCGGGGGCTGTTACAGAGCCACGCCAGGGCCCCATATTTCCCGCTGCGGCAATAACGATCAGCCCCAGATCCACCATATGATCCACCATAGCCAGGATCTCCCGCTGGTTCTGGGAATTGTCACTGTCCGCCCCCAGAGAAAAATTCAGGATGCGAAGGGGATATGTTTTTTGCTGTTCTTCCACCCAGTTCAGGGCTTTCCAGATATTGCTGCGGCTCCCCTGCCCCTTGTCGTCCAGTATTTTCAGGACATGCAAGGGACAGCCCGGGGCGTATCCCCTGTATCGTCCCCCGGACATTTTCCCTGTTCCGGCAATAATACCGGCGATGTGGGTGCCATGGCCGTAGTCATCATAGGGAACCTTTTTCCCCTGTACGAAATCTATAAAATTAATGACAGACCCCTGCAGATCCGGATGCTGCGCCTCGATCCCGGAGTCCAGAATAACCACGTGAGGATATGTCTGATTTTCCATAAAAAACGTCTTATCTCCCTGTTCTTACCATATAGTATGAAAAAAACCCAGGAAACGCACAGCCGTGAATTATGCTCAGAATCCCCTGTACGCCGACTTTTTACTGTCAAATTTTCAAAGCGATACCTTCAGCAGCTATCTCAGGGAGCAGGATATTCCCTTTCAGGATATCAATCCCCTTTACAAGCAGATCTGGTTTCCTCTGGATCAGCTTTCCCCCAATCTTTTGAAGGATGCGCTGTATACCTCGATTCCCAAGCTGTATTTGCCCCAGTCTCTGACGGCTCTGGACAGCGCCGGTATCCTGCAGGTGCAAAACCGAGCCTCCCTGGCTCTCACCGGGGAGGGCATCCTCTTAGGCATCCTGGACAGCGGCATCGCCTATACCCATCCCGCCTTTCGAGATCCCTACGGCAATACCCGGATAGCAGCTCTGTGGGATCAGCGGGAAGAGACCCGGGAGGACGCCCCCTTTGGCTACGGAAGGCTGTATTCTGCCTCGGACATTCAACAGGCGCTGGACAGTGACGCTCCCTATACCATCGTTCCCAGCCGGGATGATACAGGACACGGCACTGCCATGGCAGGGATCGCCGCAGGAAGTGAAGATGCCACAGCTGCCTTTTGCGGTGTAGCTCCCCAGTCCCAGCTGGCGGTGGTACGCCTAAAGCTGGCCAAACCCTATCTCCTCGCCCAGGCCTGTCTCCGGGAAGATATTGAGATCTACAGTGAAACCGATCTGCTGTGCGGTATTGCCTGGCTTATGGCTCTCTCCCGGGATATGAAAAAGCCGCTGGTCATCTGCCTGTCTACCCAAAGCTGGCAGGGTTCCCACGACGGCTCCACCGCTCTGGAAAACACCCTGGACTATCTTTCCACCTCCCCCGGCCTTTGCTTTGTTACCGGCACCGGGAACGAGGCGGATCAACAGCACCACGATTATTTCAGTTCCTACGGAAAAATCTCCTATGCCGTATCAGAGCTTTTGGTGGAGGAAGGCACCTCAGCCTTTTCCCTGGAAATGTGGGCGCCGCCTCTCTTTGGCTTTTCCCTGTCCCTGACAAGTCCCTCCGGGGACCGCATCGGCGAACTGATTCCCCGGCTGGGCAGTCTGCGTCTCTCGTTTCCCCTGGATGACACTGTGGTAGAGCTCCACTATGAGACCTTTCGCAGTGAAAGCGGCAATCAGCTGGTGTATATGCGTTTTCTGGCACCGGCGCCGGGGATCTGGACCATCCGCATTGAATTTTCCGATACGGCCATAGCCGCCGATCTCCACCTGTGGCTGCCGCCCTCGGAGACAGTATCCGGAAGCGTTCGTTTTCTCCGGTCGGATCCCTTTACCACCGCCATGTCCCCGGCCAATACCCCTTCTGTGATCTCCTCTGCCCCCTCCCAGACCGGCAATACGGCCACCATCAGCAGCGCAGGACGGGGATACAATTTCTCCGGTATGCAGGTGCCCACCCTGGCGGCACCGGGGGAAATGCTCCTGGCTCCCTCCTACATCAGCGGTTACACCACCTTTACCGGCTCCAGCTGCTCCGCTGCCCTGACAGCAGGGGCTGCCGCTTTGATCATGGGCTGGGGAAAGAAGGTCAATCCTCTGGGCTATCTCTCTACCATCGATATCCGCACAGTCCTCCTTAGAGGCTGTAACCGTCCCGCAGGCGCTGCCTATCCCAATCCCCAGTCCGGCTACGGCTATCTGGATCTGGAGGAAAGCTTTTTGAACCTTTTCTGACCTGCGGGTAACACTTTTCTGCAAATTCCGGCTCATCTGAGCGCATGGGAATACGCAGATTTCGCAGAATATGCACACTTTTCCCTGAATCTCATACTATGAAGTGTATAGAAAATGGGAGGTTCTACCATGAGTGATTTAGCAGCTACAAACTGCGGATGCGGATGTGACAACGGCGGAGGTCTTTCCGGTCTTTTCGGCGGCGGCAATTCCTGCTGCACACTGATCCTTCTGCTCCTGCTCCTGAGCTGCTGCGGCAACAATAACGGCTGCGGCGGATTCGATCAGAACAACAGCTGTCTCTGGATCATCCTGCTGCTCTGCTGCTGCGGCGGCTGCGGTGGCTTCTAAGCTTATGCAGAAAACCCCCGGGGCGGTACCTGTATGGTGCCACCCCGGGGTTTTTACTTGCGCATTACATACTTTGTTAGGAAGTATATTCATTTCGCCTGGGTAATGACTTCCGTTTAAGGACTTAAGCATATCATTTATGGACTTAAACATGTGATTTAAGGACTTAATCAAGTCATTCATTGCTGCCTGCCCAACTGCGTATTCATCTCCTTTTAGCAAGTAGCTGCCCCGTTAGGGTTAGCCACTTGTATATTGCTCTACCCTTGGACAAACCTAGGGTGATTTGGCGGGCGGATGCCCAAAGTTGATCCACTGGCGGCAGCTATTGGAGATTTTCTGCTGATTTTGATGGCAGATATCCAAAATTGATCCACTGACGAAGGCACTTGGAGATTTTCTGCTGGTTTTGGAGGCAAATATCCAAAATTTTGCTGATAGGGGCTGATTTTTGGATATTTCCCGAAATTCCTGCTGCTTAATTCCCAAAATTGAGTGTCTGACCTCTGATTTTGGACTTTTCACTACTATTTCTACATGAAATATCCAAAACTGGGTTCAAGGCGGATGCAAGGCCCCTCGAATGGATTTACAG